>JALTLF010000104.1 GCA_027005735.1 Chromatiales bacterium
CGACCTGTTCGCCTTCAGGTTCGAGGACTTCGAGCTGGTAGGCTACGAATGCCACCCCCACATCAAGGCGCCGGTGGCGGTCTGAATACGTGTTCCGAATACCACTGCAATTTACAGATATCAGGCTCTCTCCGGGGCCGCATTTACGGACACGCGGTAAATACGTCCCTGTACGCTCGACAGCCGCGTCCCTGCGGCTGACGGTCCGTAAATGCGGCCCCGGAGAGAGGCGGGCAGATGATGCAGTCCGGTTATTCTCCAGTGACCGGGTATTCGGAACATGTATTCAGGTGAACACGTCTCTTCTCCCCCTTCCCCCTCAGGGGGGGGAAGGCCGGGATGAGGGAGTCAGAAAGCCGCGCGCCATTTACGGCACGCGCACAAAACCTGCGTAACCACCCACATCATGAAAATCTCCCTCATCGCCGCCATGGCGGACAACCGCGTCATCGGCATCGAAAACCGCCTGCCGTGGAAACTGCCCGGCGACATGAAGTGGTTCCGCCGGCACACCCTCGGCAAGCCGGTCATCATGGGCCGCAAGACCTGGGAGTCCTTCGGTGCCAAACCCCTGCCCGAGCGCACCAACATCGTCATCACCCGCGACCCGGATTACGCCGCCCCCGGCGCCATGGTCGCCCACGACATCGACGCGGCGCTCACTGCCGCGGGCGAGGTGGACGAGGTCATGGTCATCGGCGGCGAGAACATCTACCGCCAGGTCCTGCCACGCGCCGACCGGCTCTACCTCACCAGGGTGCATTGCGAACCCGAAGGCGACGCCTGGTTCCCCGACTACGATGAATCGGCCTGGCGGGTGGTGGAGCGGATCGACAACTGGGCTGATGAGAAGAATCCCTTCGACTATACGTTCTTGATCCTGGAGAAGCTCTGAATATTGGCAAAAGCGTTACGGAAAGAATATTTCCGTGCTAAGGAACAGGAATGCGAAACAGGATATTTGGTGCCATCGGCATACTCTGGGGCGGCGCCATTGTCGTCAACTGGCTTCTGTCCAGTCCTGCCCCCGCCTCACAGGCTTACCAGGTCGGCCAGTTCGGTGGCGTACTCTTTGGTGCGCTGGTGTTCCTGGCAGGCCTGTATTACATCTTCAAGAGATAGTCTGAAGAAATTGACGGGGCTGAAAATAAATCGTACCTGGGTTCTGCGTATCGCCTGGCTGACCGTGATCCTGTTATTGTTGGCCATGGCCGCCTGTGTTGCCATCGGCCACGAGAGGCTTGTTGATGTCGCCGTTGGCACAGCCTTTGGTATCCTGTTGCTGGGGCGCGTCCTGGCATGGCAATGGAGAGAGCTGATCGCGGCGCGCAGATTGCTTGACGTCGGGAATTTCAGAAAAGCGATCCCGCTGCTTGGAAGTTTCCTTTCCCGGCTCGAGAACAGGCGCTGGTTGAGCTGGATCATCTGGTTTCTACCTTCGTTTTACACGATAAGCGCTAAAGCGATGGCCAAGAACAATCTTGGAGTGTGTCATCTTGAGCTGGGTGAATTCGATTGCGCAAAGCGCTTTTTCAAGGAGGCCCTTGTGCTCGATCCACTGTACCCACTCCCGCACTATAATCTCGCCATCCTGGAAATGTGCCGCGAGGATAAAGATGAATGTCTCGCCCATTTGGCAGAGGCCGCGCGGCTTGGTTACACGGGCGGTACCCTGGATAAACTTGCCCAGCGCAGCAAGTCCATCTATGCGCGCATGGAACCCACGGCGAGACATACTGGATGATATGGACCAATAGCGGTATCGCTGGAGGAGTCGGGCCGCAGGCAAAGGAACAGGCCAAAGAAAGAGGAGTGGTGTCATGTTACGGAAAATGCTGGTTGTGATGCTGTTTGCTCCGTTCAGCGGAGCCGTCGCGCTGGAACAGCGCGTCAATTTGCCCGATGTCACCGCGCTCGGGATGAGAGTCGTCGAGAAAGTCCGCCTCGTGAACAGTTCGGGCAGGGAGGCCATCTGGCCGGCCACGGTCAGCTATTCGCTGCACAAGGGAAGAATATCGGTCATTCAGGCAGTCTATCCCCGCGGGGTGAGTTTTGATCTCGTTCGCAGGGAGATCAATCGCCGTTACGCCAGGTTCGAACAGCCCCCGGCGGGTACAACACAACGGCCGTGGCGCTACTGGCACCTGCCGAAAAAGGTCGAGATCCAGATGCAGATCACCATGGGTGATTTCGTCGAGGTCATCTTTCTTACCGGCGAGAGTCTCGACTGGTAAGCTTGCCGGGTATTTTATTCGTCCGGCGCGCAGCTTACCGAAACATACTCCGGCTTCTTTCTGTCAATCCGCAGCGCGGTGAGTTCACCACCCCACACGCAGGCGCCGTCCAGCGAGTAGTGCTGCTTGTCGAGGCGTTGCGCGCCCAGCGTGGCCCAGTGGCCGAACAGCAGGCGGGTGGCGCCCTTTTCGCGGGGGCGTTTTATTTCGAACCAGGGGATGAGGTCCTCGCCCTGCAGGCCGGGCGGGCCGTTGGCCTCGAGATCCAGGCGCCCGTCGCTGTGGCAGTAGCGCATGCGGGTGAAGCTGTTGCAGATGAAGCGCAGGCGGTCCCAGCCTGCGAGGCTGTCGCGCCACAGGGCGGGTTCGTTGCCGTACATGTGACGCAGGAAGTCGTGGTAGTCGTCGCCGCGCAACACCGCTTCCAGTTCCGCCGCGTGTTGGCGCGCCTGCGCGATGGTCCACCACGGATAGATCCCCGCGTGGGTGAGGGTGTAGCCCAGTTGCGCGTCGTGGTGCAGCAGCGGGCGGCGGCGCAGCCAGTCGAGCATCTCGGCGCTGTCCGGCGCGGCGAGGATGGCGCGCATGCCGGCATCCTTCTCCTTGCGGATACCTTCCTTCGTCGCCAGCAGGTGCAGGTCATGGTTGCCCAACACGCTGACGGCACTCTCTCCCAGCGACATGACGAAGCGCAGGGTGCCGAGCGAGTCGGGCCCGCGGTTGACCAGGTCGCCGCAGAACCACAGGCGATCGCGCCGCGCGTCGAAGTCGAGTTTGTCGAGCAGGGCCTCGAGGGCGTCGAGACATCCCTGCAGATCACCGATTGCATAGGTGGCCATGGGGACGGCGGTCCTCAGGCGGCCTTTTCCAGCAGGATGCGGCGGAACCAGCCGCCGGCAAGGGCGGGGACGTCTTCCGTCACTCGTAACTCCGGGCAGTGGGCGGCGACGTCCTCGAAGACGATGTTGGTCTGGGTGGCGATGTGGCGAAAGACCAGGTTCATGGCGCGGCGCAGGGGCGCGCGCTGGCCCGGGCGCAGGAACTTGTCTAGCACCAGCACGCGGCCGCCGGGCTTCAGTACGCGGCTGGCCTCGCCAAGGGTGCGCCGGGGCTCGGGGGCGACGGCGAGGATGAGGTGCAGCACCACGGCATCGAAACTCTCATCCGGGTGGGGCAGGGCATGCACGTCCCCCTGGCAGAGGCTCACGTCGTTGCGGCCATGTTCCTGTCGGCGGCGACGCGCGCGCTCGAGCATGGCGGGGGTGAGATCGAGACCGACATAGTGGCCGGGTGCATCGAGGCGCGGCAGGTGGGGCAGGTCGAGTCCGGTTCCCACGCCGGCGATCAGTACCCGGCGGTGGCGCGCCGGGTCGAGTTGCGCGAGGCTCTCGCGGCGCAGCCGTTGCGAGCCGCGCCCGACGATGGCGTCATAGAGGGGCGCCAGCAGGGTATAACTGTGGCGGAGGCTCATGGTCCCTCAGTGCAGGGTATTGGGCACGGAGAGCGTAAAGGGAGGAATGGGGGCATCGAACTCCTTGCCGTCGTCGGCCAGCATGTGATAGCTGCCGTACATGCTGCCCACCGGCGTTTCCAGCACCGCGCCGCTGGTATAGATGAACTCCTCACCGGGTTCGAGGTGTGGCTGTTCGCCCACCACGCCTTCTCCCTCCACCTCCTGGACGTTGGCATCGGCGTCGGTGATGAACCAATGACGCGTGAGCAGGCGCGCGGCATGCCGCCCCTGGTTGGCGATGGTGATGGTGTAGGAAAACACGAAGCGATTGGACTCCGGATCGGACTGTTCGGGAATGTAGGCCGTGTCGACCTTCACGTCGATGTGGTACTCGTCGTCGGACATGGCGGGATCTTTTTTCTCCATGGCTTGTTGTCTGCGGGGCTCAGGATAGCACGTCTGGGGTCATGGACCGTGTTTCCCCGCGCAGGTTCCACGTGGGTTCGCCCGCGGCGTCCACCACGCCGTGTTGCTGCAGCCAGTGCAGGGCGTCCTCGGCGTCGCGCTGGAACCAGGCGCGCGCGCTGCCGAGGCGAAAACTGTAGCCCCAGGCATCCATGTCCGCCATGGCGCGCTCGCGGCCGAAGCCGGGCAGGTGGTCGGCGAGCAGGATCTGCAGGTAGCAGACACCGTTTTCCTCCAGGTAGTCGCCGGCGGCGTCGGTGTGCAACGTGGCGCGCCGTGCCGCGTCCATGCAGATGTAGTGGCAGCTCTCGTGCAGCAGGGAGTGCAGCGGCGTGTCCACGCGCACATGGATCCGGTTGGCGATGAGGCCCGCCTCGGGATCGCCCCAGAAGCTGCCCGGCAGCTTGTCGGCCGGGCCGTGCTGGTGGATTTCCAGCCCGTAGCGCGCCAGCAGGCGGCGCGAGGCCGCGGGATCCGTGTCTGCCCAGGTCATGACCATGGCGCGGATTATACCGGCGTGGCGGGGGATCAGGGAGCGGGCTGGTAGCGGATGCGTACGCGGTCGCCGGGATAGATGAGATCGGGGTTCTCGATGTGGCTGAGGCGCGCCAGTTCCGGGTAGCGGAAGGGATCCTGCACGTAGCGCTCGGCGATGGCCCACAGGGTATCGCCGCGCACCACGATATGGATGATCTCCCGGGGCGCCGCGGGGGGCGGTGCCTCGGCCTCGCTCCCGCCCGCGGGGTCCGGGGTCTCCACCGGCGCCGCGTCGGCCTCGTCCGCTGTCGCGGGCGCCCGGGCGCTGTCCCCGCTCAGGGAGGTCGGGGGGACGGTCGGGGCGGCGGCCTCCGCCTCATCGCTCGCCCCGTCAGCCCCCGCGTCGTCCACCGTCTGGACCGGTTCGCGCAGGGGGCCGGTGACGGTGATGACGATGCCCTCCGGGCCGCGCTCGATGGTGGCGTGAGGCGGCGCGGGGCGGGCCGTGTCCGTCATGTCGGGTTCCGCCGGTTCCCGGGCGGGTGCCGGAGACGGGGCCGGTACCGGCTCCGGTGTCGATGGGCGCCCCGGGGGCGCGGTGCTGGTCAACGGCGGCGGGGCCGGGGAACTCGGGGAGTCCGGGGAGTCCGGGGAGATCGCGGGGTAGGCCGGCGCAGCCTGGGGCGCCCGGGCCAGCCGCACCGGGGCCGGCTCCCGTGAACCGCCGGTGAACCAGTACACGCCGCCGATGCCGCCGGCGATGAGCAACAGCAGGAACGCCAGCACCAGTCCGCCGCCCCCCGCCGGGGCGGGAGGCGGGGCCGCTTCCCGCGCGGGTCTCGATGCCTGCTCCCGTGTCTGTCCCGGCATCTGCCCTGCCATCCCGATCCCCGTGCTGCTCGTGCCGGTGCCGGGCCGCGTTGCGG
>JALTLF010000105.1 GCA_027005735.1 Chromatiales bacterium
GGGGGACAGGGGGCGGGGATCCGATCCCCGGCCCTCGCCACTGGCCGCCAGAAACTCGCCCCGACACTTGTGCCAGTACCCGGGGATTGGTAATATCCCGCCTCTTTTTTCAGCGACTTGAACCAATTTTGGGACTGACCATGAAGACCTACAGCGCCAAACCCGAGACCGTCGAACGGGACTGGTATGTCATTGATGCCGCAGGGAAAACCCTCGGCCGACTTGCCACCGAGATTGCCCGCCGCCTGCGCGGCAAGCACAAGCCCGTGTACACGCCGCACGTCGATACCGGGGATTACATCATCGTGGTCAATGCCGACAAGGTGCACGTCACCGGCCGCAAGGAGACCGACAAGGTCTACTATCACCACACCGGCTACCCCGGCGGCATCAAGTCCATCACCCTGGGCAAGCTGCGCCAGAAGAAGGCGGAGAAGATCATCGAAACCGCGGTCAAGGGCATGCTGCCGAAGAACCGCCTCGGTCGCGCCATGTACCGCAAGCTGCACGTCTATGCCGGCCCCGAGCACCGCCACGCCGCCCAGCAGCCCAAGACGCTGGAAATCTGACGAACTATATATAGATAGAGACAGGACCTTATTCCGATGGCATCAGAACAGATTTACGCAACCGGCCGCCGCAAGAACTCCACCGCGCGCGTCTACCTCGTGCCCGGCGGCAAGGGTGACATCACCGTCAACCGTCGTCCGCTGGACCAGTTCTTCGGCCGCGAGACCGCCCGCATGGTGGTGCGCCAGCCGCTGGAACTCACCGACACCCTGGGCAACTTCGACATCAAGGTCTTCGTGCGCGGCGGCGGCAACACCGGCCAGGCCGGCGCCATTCGCCACGGCATCACCCGCGCGCTGATCAACTACGACGAGACCCTGCGCAGCCCGCTGCGCCGCGCCGGCTACGTCACCCGCGACGCCCGCGAAGTGGAGCGCAAGAAGGTCGGCCTGCACAAGGCACGCAAGCGGCCGCAATACTCGAAACGCTGATTTGTTTCACAAATTTGCGTTTCTCGCAGTAGCGAGTAGCGAGGTGCTAGTCGCGAGGAAGAATCTGGAGCGTACTCGTTCCTCGTGACTCGTCACTGATTTAATTGGCGCGTAGCTCAACTGGCAGAGCGACGGACTCTGACTCCGTAGGTTCCAGGTTCGACCCCTGGCGCGCCAGCCATCGGACAAACCCGCCTTG
>JALTLF010000106.1 GCA_027005735.1 Chromatiales bacterium
AACCAGCCCAGGCGCGCGCAGGCGACGAGCACGGCGGGCCACAGGCTGGTGTTGATGATGTCGTGCAGGCTGGAGGACCAGCGCATGTGCCCGATCCATTGCATGTCGTCGTAGAGATCGATGGCTTCCATGAACAGGGCGATGGCGAGTACGGGGATGAGGTTCTTCCACGCACCCAGCGGGCGGCGAAAGCCGATCACCCAGACGAGCAGCACCACGAGGCCGATGTAGATGTGTACCGCATCCCTGGTGAGCGGAATGAACTCGAGCAGGAACAGCTTGAAACTCTGGTAGGTGGACATCCCGTACATCCCTTGTTCTTTTCCCGTAGCATAAGCGGGTCTGGATCGGATCCGCCGGATCCACGTCACATTCGGGACAAAGCCTACCACGTTCTGTGGCTGCGCCACACAACCGGATAGCCGTGCCGAACTCTCACCGTCCCTGGCAATCGTGCCTCGCACTTTCCGAAATGACAAAATGGGTAAACCAGGTATTCACAGTGTTTACCCCGTGTTCCCCGTACCCCCCGGGGTTAAATCTTGTCCGCGCTACTCGCCACGCGCCACGCGCAACTGGTTTTCAAGGCAGTCCAGCATGGCGCGCGCGGCATTGGAGCGCGTGCGGCGGCGGTGCCAGACCACGCCCAGCTCGCGTTGCATGGGCACGCCCGCCAGTTCGCGTACCGTGACGTCCTCGCTGCCCATGCTCACCGGCAGGATGGACCAGCCGAGGCCGACGCTGACCATCATCTTGATGGTCTCCAGGTAGTTGGTGGCCATGCTGATCTGCAGCGCCACATGGTGGGGCGCCAGCGCGGTCTCGATGCGCTCGCGGGTATAGGTGCCGTGGGCGGGCAGGATGGCGGGGTGCCTGCCCAGCTCCCGCGGCGTGAGGGGTTCGCAGCGTGCCAGCGGGTGATCGTGGGCGACGAACACCGCCAGCGGATCGGGCCACAGGCGCCGGTAGTCCAGCTCGGGCAGGGGGCGGGAGGGCAGGGTGACGATGCCCAGTTCCCGCCGTCCCTGTTGCACCGCCTGGCAGGCGTCCTCGGAATCCATGAACTCGATGTCCAGCTCCACCTCGGGCCAGGCGGCGGTGTACTCGCGCAGCACCGGCGGCAGGCGGTGCAGGCCGATGTGGTGCGAGGTGCCCAGTTGCAGGCGGCCGGCCACCTGGCCGCGCAGATCCGCCAG
>JALTLF010000107.1 GCA_027005735.1 Chromatiales bacterium
CTAACGATACAACTCAGCCGCGCCGTTTTTTGGCGTCGGCTGGAGTGCCTTGTTAATGTTTGTTTTCATCATCACGTAAATTCTCGATGATTATGTCGCATGTTGAATAATAATAGCTCGACTCATGTGACTTCATAATGGCGGGATATGTATTGCTAGGCTTAGCATTCTTGTCAAATTCATATTTAAAGCGTAATGAGTGATAATACTGCTCGTCTAAATATATCTGCATAGGCGGATGTATTCCGGCCTTAATGGCTTCTTTTGCTATTTTTTCAATTGCCAGCAACTCAGCAAAAGGAACCCCTAAACTATTTAAGCAAACATGATTGTTCGACTTGGAAATATGAAGTAATGACTCGCCGTAGTATTCATTACTACCCTGCGTTAGTACTGCATATATTTCTAGACCAAGAACTTGTCGGTAAATAGCATCAATTTCTTTTACTATATGCAGAAATGTTTCTGGTCTATATGAGCAATCTATCCCTTTGCGATAATAACCT
The DNA here is from genome assembly GCA_027005735.1 of Chromatiales bacterium. GTDB lineage: Bacteria > Pseudomonadota > Gammaproteobacteria > CAMYNG01 > CAMYNG01 > HyVt-448. The sequence goes on from JALTLF010000107.1 coordinate 507, forward strand.
ACATCCCAATTACTTTTCATAATCAGGCTATCGGCAAAGGAAATGAATGATATATCTTTGTGCTTCTCAGCAAGCTCGTCAATCTTTTCTCTTAGCTCAATAAGCTTACCCCTGCTGAGACTATTATTTCTAATTGCTTCTTTTACCCCTATAGCATCAACCAACACAAATACAGAGTATTCTCTTATGTGAAGTTGCTCCAACCATTCATGGTCTACAAAAATATATGGTTTCTGGTCGTACTGCCAGCAACCTACACATACCTTCACTTTGTCCCTCGGAAGAGTGATTGAAACTTCGTGAAACCTGGTGTGCGTATTTGCGTACCATGACAACTCTAATGAGTTATCGTTGATTTTTCTCACAGCCACCGGACTAACAAAACCTACTTCATAAGGATTGCACTCCTCTCCACGAAGCATTTTGTTTAGGGCTTCTTCGTACTCCTCCATATAGATTTCGCTCATAAGAAAGCAATCTCTATCGAGCGGAATTTCCTCAAATGAGTATTTGTCTATATCGCTACTGTCAAACAATACAGGCAACTCCTAGTAGAACATTAACGATGCAATTCACCGGTGGCAAAAAGCATAGCGAGGAACGAGCGGCGCTTTTTGCCGTCCGCGTGAAATTGCCTTGTTATATGCCATGCACTTTGTTATCTACTCAACTCTTTGATTTTGAGCT
>JALTLF010000108.1 GCA_027005735.1 Chromatiales bacterium
GTGAACATGATTCACAGTGGGCCGCGATGGCCTCCATCGCGGCCAAGATTGGCTGTACGGCGGAGACGCTGCGAAAATGGGTGAGACAGGCCGAACGTGACCAGGGTTTACGAGAAGGCCTGACGACCTCGGAACGGGAGCGGCTCAAGGCGCTGGAGCGAGAGAACCGGGAGCTGAAGCGGGCCAACGAGATTCTGAAGACGGCCTCGGCTTTTTTCGCCCAGGCGGAGCTCGACCGCAAACTGAGGAGATGATCGCGTACATCGACGATCACAAGGATCGCTACGGGGTCGAGCCGATCTGTGCGGTGTTGCCGATCGCCCCGTCGACCTACTACGAGCACAAGGCCCGCGAGGCTGACCCGGAACGGCGGCCGCCCCGCCTACAGCGCGACCAGGCGCTGTCAGAGGAGGTCCGGCGGGTCTGGGAAGAGAACTTCCAGGTGTATGGTGCCCGGAAGGTCTGGCGACAGCTCAACCGGGAAGGGTTCCTGGTGGCGCGCTGTACGGTAGAACGCCTGATGCGCGCCCAAGGGCTGCGCGGCGTGGTGCGAGGGCGCCGTTGCCGCACGACGATTGGCGATGAGGCTGCGGACCGTCCGCTGGACCAGGTGAACCGGCAATTTACGGCGACCCGGCCGAACCAGTTGTGGGTCGCCGATATCACATTCGTGGCGACCTGGTCAGGCTTCGTCTATGTGGCGTTCGTCGTGGATGTGTATGCCCGCCGGATCGTAGGTTGGCGCGTCTCGCGTTCCCTGCGGACGGATCTGGTGCTGGATGCCCTGGAGCAGGCGCTCTGGTCCCGCCGGGACACGGAGGGTCTGGTGCATCACAGCGACCGGGGCTGCCAGTACCTGTCGGTGCGCTACACCGAGCGGCTGGCTGAGGCCGGTATCGAGGCCTCTGTCGGCAGCCGGGGCGACTCCTATGACAATGCCCTGGCGGAGACGATCAACGGCCTGTACAAGGCGGAGGTCATTTACCGGCGTGGTCCCTGGAAGAACATGGAGGCGGTCGAGTACGCCACCCTGGAATGGGTGGACTGGTTCAACCACCGTCGGTTGCTGGAGCCTATCGGCAACGTGCCACCGGCGGAGTTGGAAGCGGCGTATTATCGCCAACTGGAAGGGTCAGCCATGGTGGCCTGACTCAAACCAAACGGTCTCCGGAATACCCGGGGCGGTTCA
>JALTLF010000109.1 GCA_027005735.1 Chromatiales bacterium
TCAATGAACGCCAGGCCGACATCGCCCGGCAACTGGGTTGCCGCAGGCCGCCGCTGCTTTGCGGCAGCGCCGAGGCGACAGCCGTCGTCGAGGCCCTGTGCCGCTGGCGCGGAAAGGCCCCGGCACACACCGACCTTGAGTCGGGCGGCGAGGCCGGCGACTGAGTGGCCGCGCCCACCGCAGACGTGATGAGGAAGTCCGTGTGAACGACACTCGCGAGGAAAAACCCGGCAAGGGCGCGCCCGCCGCCGGCAAACACGAGAAGCCCGCCGGCGGCGACACCGATGGCAAGCGCGACGGCGAGTCGGCGACAGCCGCGCAAAAACCCGACGAGGAAAAAACCGCCACGCGCACCGGCAGGCGGCCCGCCCGGCGTGGTGGCAGGGTGGGCAAGTCGGCCCGCCCCGCCCACGCCCCGCGCGGCAGACAGGGTACCGCCGCCCGTTACCTGCTGCTGGCCCTGCTGGCAGTCAACGGCCTGCTGGTGGCGGGCGGCGCCTACCTGTGGCAGCAGCAGTTGGGCATCGCCGACGAGGCGCGTGAGCGCATTGCGCGACTGAAAGACGAGCAACAGCGCCTCACCCGCCGCCTCGACGATCAGCGCCGTGCCCTCGAGGAACGCCTGGCGAAACTGCGGGAAGACCAGCGGGGTCTGGGCGAGGATCTTGCCGCCCTGCTCGAGCGCAGCGGTCACCTGCGCAATGACTGGATGATCGCCGAGGCGGAGTACCTCATCCGCCTCGCCAACCACCGCCTGCTGCTGGATCGCGACGTGGATACCGCGCTCGCCGCGCTGGCCACCGCCGACGCGCGCCTGCGGGACACCGGCGACCCGGCCCTCATCCCGGCGCGCAAGGCGCTGGCCGAGGACATGGCGGCCCTGCGCGCCCTGCCGCGCGTGGATCGCACCGGCCTGTCGCTGCAGCTCTCGGCGCTGGCCCGTCAGGCCGCCGCCCTGCCGCTGGCCACGCCGACGCCGGAACGCCTGGCCGCCGCGCCCGAGACGCCCGCCGCCGAAGGCGCCCCGGCCGAGACGGACCGCCCGTGGTGGGCCTCCCTCACCGACGCCTGGGAGATCCTGCGCGGCCTCATCGTCATCCGCCAGCACGACGATCCGGTGCAGCCCCTGATCCCGCCGGAACAGCGCTTCTTCCTCACACAGAACCTGGTCCTGCAACTGGAGCAGGCGCGTATCGCGCTGTTGCGCGGCGAGGCCGATATCTACCGTGAACGCGTGGCGCAGGCGCGCGACTGGGTGGCGCGTTACTTCGACGGCGCGGATCCCGCCGTGGCCGAGAGCCTCGCCCGCCTGAAGGATCTCGCCGGACGCGATATCGCCCCGCCCCTGCCCGAGATCACCCGTGGGCTAGCGGCCATCGCCCGCTACCGCGCGCGGCGCGCGGGCACGCCGGCGCCCGTTACACCGAAGGCGGCGCCGAAAGCCGATCCGAAATCCCCGCCGAAGGCGAAACCCGCACCGGCACCGACCACGCCACCCGCGGGTACCGCCGCCGAGCCCGCCGCCACCGGGGGCGCTTCATGAGCTGGTTGTGGCGCCTCCTCGCGGCGCTCAGCATTGCCGTGCTCATCGGCCTGTGGGCCTACCAGGACAACGGCTACGTGCTCCTCGGCCGCGGCCACACCACGGTGGAGATGAGCCTCACCCTGTTCATCCTGCTGCTGCTGTTCGCCTTCGTCACTTTTTATGTGCTCCTGCGCATGCTGCTGGGCTCGCTGCACATCCCCCGCCAGTTACAGGACTGGCGCCAGCGACGGCGCGAAGGCCGTGCCGCGCGCAACGCCCGGCGCGGCCTGCTGGAACTGGCGCGGGGCAACTGGTCGCGCGCCGAGCGCCGGCTCCTGCGCCACGCGGAGCAGGGGGAGATGCCCCTGCTCAACTACCTCGCCGCCGCGCGCGCGGCGCAGAAACAGAACGCCCCCGATCGCCGCGACCACTACCTCGCCCAGGCCCATCGGGCCGCCGGCGAGGACAGCTTCGCCGTGGAACTCACCCAGGCGGAGTTGCAGATCGCCCAGGGCCAGAACGAGCAGGCGCTGGCGACGCTGGTGCACCTGCAAAACCGCCATCCCCATCATCCCCAGGTCCTCTACCTGCTCACCGGGATCTATGTCGAGCTGCAGAGCTGGGGAGACATCAAGGCCTTGCTGCCGGCCCTGCGCAAGCACCGCGTCTATCCCCGCGAGGCGCTGGCGCGGCTGGAGAAGACCGTCGAGCTGCACCTGCTGCGCATCGCCGCCGCCGCCGGCAAGGCCGAGGCCCTGGCGGGCGCCTGGGAGCATGTCTCGCGCCCCCTGCGCCAGGACGTGGATATGCTGTGCTGCTATGGCGCCTGGCTCATCGAGCTGGGCGAGCACGCGCGCGCGGAGAAGCTGTTGCGCGATGCCCTGCGCCGCCAGTGGCACGACCGGCTGGTGGCGCTGTACGGCCGCCTGGAGACGAAGGAGGCGCAGAAGACACTGGCCACCGCGGAGGGCTGGCTGAAGGGCCGCGAGAACAATGCCGCCCTGCTGCTGGCGCTGGGTCGCCTGGCGCGCCATTGCGAACTGTGGGGCAAGGCGCGCGCCTACCTCGAGGCCAGCATCGGCCATCGCGCCGATGCCCTCGCCTGCCGGGAGCTTGGCGAACTGCTGGAACAGATGGGGGAGAAAGCGGCCGCGGCGGACTGCTTCCGCGATGGCCTGCGCCTGTTGCGGGCGCCGGACGCAGCCGCCTGCTGCGAGCAGGCGCTTCAGTCCCTGGCGAACTCGAAGGCGTCGGAGTAGTAGTCCTCGCTGTCGAGGCCGCGCGTGACGAAGGCGTCGCGCCCCGCGTAGACCATCGCCGGCGGACCCGAGGCATAGACCTCGTAGCCGGACAGATCGGGATAGTCCGCCATCACCGCCTCGTGCACGTAACCCCTGCGACCGGTCCAGTGGTCCTCCGCCGCCGGCTCCGAGAGCACCGGCGTGTACTGGAAGTTGGGCAGGCTGCGCGCCCATTCCTCGGCCAGCGCGTGCATGTAGAGATCCTCGCGCGCCCGCGCGCCCCAGTAGAGATGAATGGGCCTTGGTGAACCGAGTTCGATACTGTGTTCCACCATGCCCTTGAGCGGCGCAAAGCCGGTGCCGCCGGCGAGCATGATGATGGGCTTGTCGGACTCGTCACGCAGGTAGAAGCTGCCCAGCGGCCCCTCGATGCGCACGATGTCCTTCGGCTTCCACTTCTCGAAGACCTCGGAAGTAAAGCGCCCGCCCTCGATGTGACGGATGTGCAGCTCCAGCAACTCGTCGTTGTGCGGCGCGTTGGCCAGCGAGAAACTGCGCCGCTTGCCGCCCGGCAGCAGAAAGTCCACGTACTGGCCGGCGAGGAACTGCAGGCGATCGGTGGACGGCAGCTTGAGCATCACCAGCATGACGTCGTGATTGAGGCGCTCGAGGCGCGCCACGCGCGAAGGCAGGGTGCGCACCTCGATCTCCTTCGCCGCACTGATCTCGCGCACCTCGACGGTGACATCGGAGGAGGGCACGGCCTTGCAGAAAAAGGCCTCGCCGTGCGCGCGTTCTTCCTCGCTGAGCTTTTCCGGCACGCCGTCCGGATAGTTCACTTCGCCGGCAAGCAGCTTGCCGCGGCAGGAACCGCACAGGCCGCTGCGGCAACCATAGGGGAAGGCGAAACCATGACGCAGGGCGGCATCGAGGATGGACTCGCCCTCCTCGACCTCGAACTCATGCCCGCTTGGCTGGACAAGCACCTTGAACGTCATGCTAAATACCCGTGTCTCACGAAGCGCGCCATTATGTCGTATGCACTCCCGCAGATAAACCCATGTTCGATGTGACTATTATCGGTTGCGGCGACATCGGCCTGCGCGTGGCGCGCCGCTGGCGCCAGCGGGGTCATGCCGTCACTGCCTGCCGTCGCGACAGCGCGCAACTGGCGCGGCTCGCCGCCGCGGAGGGACTGGCCACCTGCGCGCTGGATCTGGATGCCGTGGACGCCGATGCCGCGCCCCCGCTCGCCGACAGGCTGGTCTATTACTTCGTGCCGCCGCCCGCCAAGGGCAACACGGATCCGCGCATGGGTCGCTTCGTCACCCTGCTCGAGGACAGCCTGGCAAGGGGCGCGCCGCCGCGGCGCGTGGTGCTGCTCAGCACCAGCGGGGTCTACGGCGACCAGGGCGGCCGCCTGGTGGACGAAGACACGCCGCCCCGGCCCGGCACGGATCGCGGCCGCCGGCGGCTGGATGGCGAGACGCGCCTGCGCGACTTCGGCCGCCGCCACGGCGTTGCCGTGCTCACCCTGCGGGTCGGCGGGATCTACGACCGCGCGCGCCTGCCGCTGGCGCGCATTCGCCGCGGCACGCCGCTGTTACACGAACACCTGGCCCCGCGCACCAACCGTATCCATGCCGACGACCTGGCCACGGTGTGCGTGGCCGCCGGCGAGAAAGGTCGCGCCGACAGCATCTATAATGTCAGTGACGGGCAGGACAGCAACATGACGGCGTATTTCTTCACCATCGCCGACTGCCTCGGGCTGCCGCGCCCGCCCACCGTCGACTGGCAGGAAGCCGAGGCCCGTCTCAGCCCCGGCATGCTATCCTACCTGCACGAGTCACGGCGTCTCGACACCCGCCGCATGCGCGAGGAACTGGGCGTCGAGCTTGCCTGGCCGGACCTGCGCCACGCGCTGCAACACATGTTCGCGCGCGACGACTGAGCCCCGCGTCTCGCTTGACGGCAGGCGGGTGTTGCCTATAACACAGGGGAGGCCCCGGCGCTCCCCCTGACCGACCGAGGCGAACGCCCGCGGGGCGTGTCACCCGGTCACCGTTTCCGTCACCAGGACATGCAGACTCATGAGCGGCACTGAATTTACACTCGAGGTCCAGCCCCGCATTCCCCCCGTGCTGGCACGGCTGGAAGAACTGGCCAACGACCTGTTCTACAGCTGGGAGCGCCAGGTACGCGGCCTGTTCTATCGCCTCGACCCCGAGTTGTGGGAGCGCTGCGGACACAGCCCGCGCGTGTTCCTGCGCCGCATCGCGCAGGAGATCCTCGACGAGGCCATCGAGGATCGCATGTTCATGGAGGACTACCGCCAGGTACTGGCGGCCTACGATGCCTACCGGGAAGAAGGCATGCGCTCGGCGGTGGCGCCCTACCTCGAACCGGGCAAGGACCTCATCGCCTATTTCTGCGCCGAGTTCGGTTTTTCCGAGAGCTTTCCCATCTATTCCGGCGGCCTTGGCATTCTCGCCGGCGACCACTGCAAGGCGGCGAGCGACCTCGCCATCCCCTTCGTCGCCGTGGGCCTGCTCTATCGCCAGGGTTACTTTACCCAGACCATCGACAACCACGGCAACCAGATCGCCCACTATGCGCCGACCCATTTCGACGACATTCCCGTCTCGCCGGCGCGGGATGCCGACGGCGAACCCATCATGGTGAGCGTGGCGTTTCCCGGGCGCTCGGTCCATGCCCGCGTATGGCAGGCGCGCGCCGGCCATATCACCCTTTACCTGCTGGATACCGATGTTAGCGAAAACAGCAACGAGGATCGCCGCATCACCTACCAGCTCTACGGCGGCGACAATCACACGCGCATCCAGCAGGAACTGATCCTCGGTATCGGCGGCGTGCGCGCGCTGCGCGCCCTGGGGCTGCGGCCGAACATCTGGCACATCAATGAAGGGCACTCCGCCTTCCAGGTCCTCGAGCGCTGCCGCGAACGCATCCAGGATGGCCTCGACTTCGACGCCGCGCTGGAGCTCACCGCCTGCAAGACCATCTTCACCACGCACACGCCGGTGGCCGCCGGCCACGACATCTTCGACGAGGGGCTCATCGGCGAGTACTTCGGCGACTTCTGCAAGGAACTCGGCATCGGCCTTGACGACTTCAAGCGACTCGGCTCCGCACCCGGCAATGTCGGCGGCTTCAACATGACCGCGCTGGCGCTGCGCGGCTCGCGCTTCCACAATGGCGTGAGCCGCATCCACGGCGGCGTGGCCTCGCGCATGGAAGGCTACGTGTGGCCCGAGATCCCGCACGAGGAAAACCCCATCGGTTACGTCACCAACGGCGTGCATGCGCAGACCTTTCTCGCCCGCGAGTGGACCAACCTCTTCGACATGCGCTTTCGCGAGTGGCGCAACGAACTGCTCAACGAGGAATACTGGAACTGCATCGACGATATCCCCGATCATCGTTACTGGTCGCTGCACCAGTCGCTCAAGTCGGAACTGCTGGAAGACGTCCATCGCCGCATGCTGCAACAGCATCGCCGCAACGGCTGTAGCGAGGCGCTCATCGCGCGCCTGACGCGCATCGTCGCGCAAACCGACGCCGATATACTCGTCATGGGTTTCGCGCGCCGCTTCGCCACCTACAAGCGCGCCACGCTGCTGTTCTCCGACCCCGAGCGCCTCGCGCGTCTGCTCAACGATCCCGAGCGCCCGATGCTGCTGATCTTCGCCGGCAAGGCCCATCCCAACGACATGCCGGGACAGCACCTCTTGCAGGTCATCCACGAGTATTCCATGCAACCGGAATTCATCGGCAAGATCATCCTGCTGGAAGGCTACGATCTCGCGCTGGCGCGCAAGATGGTCACCGGTGTCGATGTCTGGCTCAACACGCCGGAATACCCCATGGAGGCCAGCGGCACCTCGGGACAGAAGGCCGGCATGAACGGCGTCATCAACCTCAGCGTGCTCGATGGCTGGTGGGGCGAGGGCTACAACGGCGACAACGGCTGGGCCATCGCCCCCCATGGGCCGCAGTTCGACGCCGCCTACCGCAACCACGAGGAGGCCAACGACCTGCTCGACATCCTCGAGCGCGAGGTCTGCCCGCTCTACTACAGCCGTGACGGCCACGGTTACTCGGAGGGCTGGGTGCGGCTGTCGAAGAACTCCATGAAATCCGTCCTGCCGCGTTTCAATTCACAACGCATGGTGATGGACTACATCCGCAACCTCTACCACCCGGCGCGCGAACAGGGCAAACGCCTCAACGTCGATGGCGGCACGCCGGCGCGGGTGCTGGCCAACTGGAAGAAGAAGGTGCACCAGCACTGGCCCCACGTGCGCGCGCGACGCGTGGATACGCCCGTGGAGCGGATCTGTCACGGTGATACCATGACCATCCAGGTGGACGTGGAGCTGGGCGAGCTCAGGGCCGACGACGTCAAGGTGGAATGCCTCTTCGGCGAGCACCAGGTCAACGGCGACTTCGAAGTCTTTGCCCGCCACGAACTGGAGGCCGGCGAGGCGGACGGCGATGCGGTGCGCTTCCAGCTCACCATCACGCCGCAGCACCCGGGCCTGCAGTCCTACAAGCTGCGCATCTATCCCTACCACCCCCTGCTCAGCCACCCGCTGGAAACGGGCTACATGCTCTGGTTATAGAGACAGTAGCGAGTTTCGAGTAGCAAGGACCGAGGACTGGATCACCTCCCCCGTGCGTGTACCCCGTGGTTTCATTCCACGTGACTGTTAAACCAGTCGTCCGTAAAGCGCCAGCAGGTGGCGGACTTGCCCGCTGAGCGCTTCGGGTACCTGTTCCCACTCGAAACGCCAGCGCCAGTTGCCCTCAGTGGTACCGGGGGTGTTCATGCGGTGGCGGCCGTCGAGCCCCAGCAGGTCCTGCATGGGCAGGACGGCGAGGTTGGCCACCGAGGCCAGCGCCGCGCGGTTGAGCGGCCAGGGCATGTCGGCGGCGGGCTCGCCGAGATAATCCAGCACGCGCGCCTGCGCGGCAGCATCGAGTTTCGCGTACCAGCCGAGGGTGGTGTTGTTGTCATGGGTGCCGGTGTAGACCACGCAGTTGATCTCGTGATTATGGGGCAGGTAGGGGTTTTGCGCGTCGCCGTCGAAGGCGAACTGCAGGATCTTCATGCCCGGCAGGGCAAAATCGTGGCGCAGGGCCTCCACCTCGGCGGTAATGATGCCGAGATCCTCCGCCACCAGCGGCAACTCGCCGAGCTCCGCGCGTAGCGACTCCAGCAGCCTGCGTCCCGGCACCGCCTGCCAGTGACCGTTGACCGCCGTGTCCTCGCCCGCGGGAATGGACCACACCGCCTCGAAACCACGGAAGTGATCGATGCGCAGGACGTCGAAGCGTTCCAGTTGCTTGCGGAAACGCCCCCTCCACCAGGCGAAGTCGTCGGCTTCCATGGCCTGCCAGTCGTACTGCGGGTTGCCCCAGTACTGCCCGGTGGCGGAAAAATAGTCCGGCGGCACCCCCGCCACCGTGCGCGGCGTGCCGTGTTCGTCGAGGTCGAAGAGTTCCCGGTGCGCCCACACGTCAACGCTGTCGAGGGCGACGAAAATGGGTACGTCACCGAAGAGCAGCACGCCATGGCGATGCGCATGTTCGCGCAACTCCCGCCACTGGCTGGCGAAGACGAATTGCTCGAAACAGTAGCGTTCGAAGCGCGGCCGGTGACCCGCGCGGATCCTTTCCAGCTCGCCGGGATGGCGATCGCGCGCCGCCGCCGGCCAGGCCGTCCATGGCTGGTGCCGGTACTTCTCGCGCAACAGGCGAAACAGCGCGTAGTCGTCGAGCCAGTCCGCCTCCCGCGCCATGAAGTCCGCGCAGGCCTGTTGCATCTCCTCGTGATTGTGCAGGCGACGGCAGGCGGTCTCCACCGCCAGCTCGTGATCACCCAGGGCGGCGGTATCCTGGTCATTCAACAGGCCGCGATCCCGCAACCAGCTGATGCTGATGAGGCGGGGATCGCCGGCGTGAATGGACAGCCCCGCGTAGGGAGAGCGGTCGTCGTGGGTGGGGCACACCGGCAACATCTGCCACATGCTGAAGCCGCCGGCGGCGAGAAACTCGATGAAACGAAATGCGTCGTGACCCAGATCGCCGTTCTCCGGGTGGCCGGGCAGGGAAGTGGGATGCAGCAGGACACCGGCGCGGCGCGTGGCGAGGATGCGGGCACCCACCGGCACATGGGCGGGGTGGACGGTCAAGCCTGCCCCCGCCGCATGACGCCACCGCCGGCGGGCGCGCCGGTGCCGCGCGCAAACACGTGCGAGAGGTATTCCGGTGGTTCTTCACCGAGGAACTGGTAGAGATTGGACAGGTGGCGGCGGAAGAGCCACTCGAAATCGCTCACCGTCTCGGCGGGATTGTAGTCACCGAACCACCAGAACCAGTCGGAGCCCTCGCATACCGCCAGCTGCGCCTCGGCGCGGCGTTGCTGCGCCGCATCGAGGCGACCCGTGGCCATGGCGCGATCCCAGGCGGCCTTGGCCTCGCAGAGCATCTCCCAGCCACGGTTCTTGTCCGGATCGCCGATCCAGGTGGAAAAGCTGCCGTACACCCAGCTTCCCGCGACCACCTGTTCCAGGCGCACGCGCTCCGGCCGGCGGGCGAGGTAGTCACGGAAGGTGGTCAGGTGCAGGCGCTCGTGCGCGGCGAGCTGCTCATAGAGTCCGCGCAGGAAATAGAAGCCGTTCTCGGGGTAGTGTTCCCAGGCATTCTCGCCGTCGAGTATGATGGCCACGAGGCTGTCCGGGTGGGTACTCTCGTGTTGGGCGATGTTCTCCAGGTGATGGATGAGGTTGGCCACCGCGTCGTCGGCGTGCCAGCCCGAATAGGTAAAACCGATCATGTCGGAGAGGCCGTCGTCGCGGAAGAAACAGGCGATGTCCAGCTCATCCGGTGTGAAGGCGGCGTGGCGTTCGCGTTTCAACGGGCTGCTGTTCTTCTGTACGCTGTTGTGCAGCACCGCCTCGCCGCTGGCGGCCCACTGGAAGCCGTGTTCCTGCAACAGTCGCAGGGTGCGCATGTCGATGCTGCCCTCGGAGGGCCAGCAACCCACCGGGCGAAAACCGAAATGGCGCTCGAAGACCGCCAGCCCCTGCGCGATGTGTGCCCGCGCACGCGCCTCCCCGCCGGGGTAGCGCTCCGCCCTGGGCAGGGTGACATCGGGCATGGCCTCGCGCGCCGCGTCGAAGTCCAGCAACAGCGGCAGGATGGGATGGGTCAGGGGCGAGGTGGCCAGTTCCACCTTGCCGGACTCGGCCAGTGCACGGTAGCGCGGGATCACCGAGGCCACGAGGCGGTGGATCAGGGCCAGCAGCTCACGGCGATCGGCGGCGGAGAAACCACGCGCCTTGTCGGTGAGGCGCATGGCGGCGGCATCCTCGGGGCTCTTCGAACGGCGCACGGTCTCGCCCAGCCAGGCGAGGTGGTGCCACACGACGAGGTCGCTGACGAACTGTTCGTCCACGTAGAGCAGGGTCTCGGGGTGTTGCAGGATCCAGCGCGCCATATCCGCCAGCTGCCGGTAGGCGGGAAAGCGGCGGATCAGGCGATCCTCGTTGGCGCGCAGGCAATGGCTAATGAGGCGCAGGCGTGCCGCCGGCTCGGTGCTCGGCGCGGACTCCACCAGCGCGGCGAGCATGGGATCGCGCAGCGGTTCGCCGCGCGCCAGCCAGGCGCCGAGCTGGGCCTCGTAGTCCTCCAGTTGTTCCAGCAACACCGGTGCGAGGTTGACCACTGCGCGCGCGCCCGGTACCGCCTCGATGTGGGCCGCCATGTCCACATAGTCCTTGATGGCGTGCAGATAGGTCCAGGGCAGCTGGTATTCGCCGCTACGCAGGTCGCGATACTCGGGCTGGTGCATGTGCCAGCACAGCACCACCTGCAACGTCCCGTCAGCGGACATGGTGCAGTTCCTGGCCGAGCATCTCCGGCGTCACCAGCACGATACCCTTTTCCGTGACGTAGAAGTGCTCGGCATCGTCCGCGGGGTCTTCTCCGATGACCATGCCCTCGGGGATGTCACAGCCCTTGTCGATCACGGCGCGACGGATGCGCGCGCCCCTGGCCACCACCACGTCGGGCAGGATCACCGCATCCTCGATCCTGGCGAAGGATTCCACGCAGACGTTGGAGAACAGCAGGGAGCGGCGCACCGTGGCGCCGGAGACGATGCAGCCGCCGGAGACCATGGAATCCACCGCCATGCCGCGGCGATCCTCGTCGTCGAAGACGAACTTGGCCGGCGGCAGTTGTTCCTGGTAGGTCCAGATGGGCCATTCCTCGTCGTAGAGGTTCAGCTCCGGGGTGATCCCCACCAGTTCCATGTTGGCCTCCCAGAAGGCATCCACCGTGCCCACGTCTCGCCAGTAGGCCTGTCGCCCGGTGACGGGATCGTTGAAGGGATAGGCGCTGATATGGTAGCGCTCGATGGCGCCGGGGATGACGTCCTTGCCGAAGTCACGGCTGGACCCCGGCCTGTCTGCGTCGTGGATGAGCTGTTCGATGAGAAAGTCGGTATTGAAGATATAGATCCCCATGGAGGCCAGCGCCACGTCGCTGCGCCCCGGGATGGGGTGGGGATTGGCGGGTTTTTCCTCGAACTCGACGATGCGGTGGTTGCGATCCACGCTCATGACACCGAAGTCGCGCGCGCGCTCCAGCGACACCTCGATGCAGCCCACCGTGGCATCGGCGCCGCGTTCCACGTGGGCGGCCAGCATGGCGCCGTAGTCCATCTTGTAGATATGGTCGCCGGCAAGGATCAGCACGAAGTCCGGATCATGACTGCGGATGATGTCGATATTCTGGTAGAGGGCATCGGCGGTGCCGGCGTACCACGAGGCCTCGATGCGCTGCTGCGCCGGCAGCAGTTCGACGAACTCGCCAAACTCGCCGCGCAGGTGACCCCAGCCCATCTGGATATGGCGGATGAGCGAATGGGCCTTGTACTGGGTCAGCACGCCCACGCGGCGGATGCCGGAATTGATACAGTTGGAGAGGGGAAAATCGATGATGCGAAACTTGCCGCCAAACGGGACCGCCGGCTTGGCGCGCCACATGGTAAGGTGCTTGAGACGGGAGCCGCGACCGCCCGCCAGGATGAGCGCCAGCGTATCGCGCGTGAGACGGCTGACGAAGCGGGGCGAGCGGGGATGTCTCATGAGAGGCGCTCCTTGGATGTCGGCCAGGGGTCGTGCCTGCTGTCGCAGGCGAACCTGCCTGTTAGTTATAGCATTGTTGATCGTGCCACGGGATGACAGTATTGATATACGACAACAAGCGAAGCTTGCGGGACAGCCTGCAACATCCCCGCTTTCCTGAACATGGGGATCTTCCCCATGGTATACAAGGAAAACTACCGAGATCATGACGCCGACCAAGCTCACTGCCCCGCGCCTCGACGAAGCCCGGCGCCGCCTCATCGAGGCCCGCCACCACGATCCCTTCGAGGTGCTGGGCCCCCATGAACAGGGACGGCGCACGCAGCTGTGCGCCCACCTGCCGTGGGCCGAGGAGGTGGAAATCGAGGAACTCGGCGAACCCCTGCGGCGCATCGACGGCACCGACCTGTTCGTCTGGCAGGGCAGTGCAGGCGTGCTGCCGCCCCACTACCACCTGCGCTGGCGCGGCAAGGACGGTCACTGGCACAGCGACATCGACCCCTACAGCTTCCCGCCCCTGCTGCCCGACTTCGACATGCACCTCTTCGCCGAGGGCCGCCACTGGCACATCTACCGCCTGCTGGGGGCGCATCCCTGCGAAGTGGACGGTATCGCCGGCGTGCGCTTCGCCACCTGGGCCCCCAACGCCGAGCGTGTCAGCGTGGTGGGCGACTTCAACCGCTGGGATGGCCGCTGCCACCCCATGCGCGTGCGGGGCGCCAGCGGCCTGTGGGAGCTGTTCATCCCCGGTCTGCCCGACGGCAGCCTCTACAAGTTCGAGATCCGCAACCGCGACACCGGCCAGATCCTGCTCAAGACCGATCCCTACGGGCAGGCCTTCGAGCTGCGCCCGCAGACCGCCGCCGTGGTCCACGACCACAGCCGCTACGCCTGGGGTGACGAGGCCTGGCTGGAGAAGCGCGCCGCCACCGACTGGCTGCACCAGCCCGTCGCCATCTACGAGGTCCACCTGGGTTCCTGGCGGCGCGGCCCCGACGGCGGCTTCCTCGGCTACCGCGAGCTGGCCCACCGCCTGGTGGAACACGTCAGCGAGCTGGGCTTTACCCATATCGAGCTGCTGCCCGTCACCGAGCACCCCCTGGATGCCTCCTGGGGCTACCAGACCACCGGCTACTTCGCCCCCACCCGCCGCTTCGGCACGCCGGACGATTTCCGCTACTTCGTCGATTACTGCCACCGGCACGACATCGGCGTGCTGCTCGACTGGGTGCCGGCCCACTTTCCCCGCGACGACTTTGGCCTCGCGCGCTTCGACGGCACCGCCCTCTACGAGCACGAGGATCCGCGCCGGGGCGAACACCGCGACTGGGGCACCCTGATCTACAACTACGGCCGCCCCGAGGTACGCAACTTCCTCATCGCCAGCGCCAACTTCTGGCTGGAGGAATACCACCTCGACGGCCTGCGCGTGGACGCCGTGGCCTCCATGCTCTATCTCGACTACTCGCGCGAACCGGATGACTGGACACCCAACATCTACGGCGGCAACGAGAACCTCGAGGCCATCGACTTCCTGCGCCAGCTCAATGACGTCACCCACGGCAACCACCCGGGCACGCTGATGATCGCCGAGGAATCCACCGCCTGGCCGCAGGTCAGCCGCCCCACCTGGCTCGGCGGACTGGGCTTCACGCTCAAGTGGAACATGGGCTGGATGCACGACACCCTCGACTACATGCAGAAGGATCCCATCCACCGCCACTTCCACCACGACCAGCTCACCTTTGGCCTGTTGTATGCCTTCACCGAGAACTTCGTGCTGCCCTTCTCCCACGACGAGGTGGTACACGGCAAGCGCTCGCTGCTCTACCGCATGCCCGGCGACGAATGGCAGCGCTTCGCCAACCTGCGCCTGCTCTACACCTATATGTACACCTATCCCGGCGCCAAGCTGCTGTTCATGGGCAACGAACTGGCGCAGGGCGATGAGTGGAACCACGAGCGCGAACTTGACTGGTACCTGCTGGAGTTTCCCCTGCACCGCGGCGTCATGGACCTGCTGGCGGATCTCAATCGCCGCTACCGCGAGCTGCCGGCCCTGCACGCCTTTTCCTTCGAGGCCCAGGGCTTCGAGTGGATCGACTGCCACGATGCCTCGCAGTCGGTGCTCAGTTACCTGCGCCGCAGCCATGACGACCTGGTGGTGGTGATCCTCAACTTCACCCCCATTCCGCGCCATCACTACCGCATCGGCCTGCCCGCCGCCGGCACCTGGCGCGAAGTGCTCAATTCCGATTCCAGCTACTACGGTGGCAGCAACTGCGGCAACTACGGCGCGCTGCACAGCGAGGATATGCCGTGGATGAACCGACCCTGTTCGCTGGAGCTGAGCCTGCCGCCGCTGGGCGGCCTCATCCTGCGGCTGGAGCGGCCATGAGCGAGGCGACGCCCCGCTATCGCATCCTGTTTGCCGCCAGCGAGGCCTGGCCGCTGATCAAGACCGGCGGCCTCGCCGACGTCGCCGGCGCCCTGCCGGCGGCCCTCAAGGCCCGCCACCACGACATCCGCCTGTTGCTGCCCGCCTACCCGGAGGCCAGGGAAGGCCTCGCCCAGCCGCGCGCGGGCGGGCGTTTCCAGCTCGGCGGCTATGCCGTGGAACTGCTGCGCGGCAAGCTGCCGGGCACCCGCGTGCCGGTGTGGCTGGTGGACTGCCCGGCCCTGTTCGCGCGCCCGGGCAACCCCTACCTCGGCCCGGACGGGCGACCCTGGCCCGACAATGCCCAGCGCTTCGCGCTCTTCTCGCGCGTGGCGGCCCACCTCGCCGGCGGCGCCTCCCCGTGGCGCTGGCGGCCGGAGATCCTCCACTGCCACGACTGGCAGACGGGGCTCGCCCCGGCCCTGCTGGCGGACGACGCGGAACGCCCGGCCAGCGTGTTCACCATCCACAACCTCGCCTACCAGGGGCGTTTCTCCTACGCCACCTTCGCCGCGCTGGGATTGCCGGAGGCACTCTGGTCCCACGAGGCGCTGGAGTTCCACGGCGACATGGCCTTCATCAAGGGCGGGCTGGCCTTCGCCCATCGCATCAATACCGTGAGCCCCGGCTACGCCCGCGAGATCCTGACGCCGGACTTCGGCTGCGGTCTCGACGGCCTGCTGCGCCACCGCAAGGCGCGCCTCAGCGGGATCCTCAACGGCATCGATACCCGCGTGTGGGATCCGGCCCGCGATCCTCACATCGCCGCGCCCTTCAGTGCCCGCCGCCTTGCCGCGCGAAGCGCCAACAAGGTCGCGCTGCAAAAGGCCCTCGGCCTGAAGGTGGACGACCGGGTCCTGCTGGCGGGCAACGTGGGGCGCATGGTGGCGCAGAAGGGCATCGACCTGCTGTGCGAAGTCCTGCCGGCGATGATGGAGCGTGGCATGCAACTGGTGGTGCTGGGCAGCGGCGAGGCCCACTTCGAGGCGCGCCTGCAGCAACTGGCACGCCGCTATCCCGGCCGCGTGGCGGTGCGCATCGGCTACAGTGAGGCCATGGCCCACCGCATCGAGGCCGCTTGCGACCTGTTCCTCATGCCGTCGCGCTTCGAGCCCTGTGGCCTCAACCAGATGTACAGCCTGCGCTACGGCGCCCTGCCACTGGTGCACCGTGTCGGTGGGCTGGCCGACACCGTCTTCGAACGGGGCGAGGACAGCGACAACGGCTTCGTCTTCCCACGACCCCTGGCGGCGGACATGCTGGCGGCGCTGGATCGCGCCCTGGCCCTGTGGGCCAGGCCCGCGGCCTGGCGCCGGCGGCAACGCAATGCCATGCGCGCCGACCATTCCTGGCGGCACAGCGCAATGGAGTACGAAGCCCTCTACGCCCGCGCGCTGGCGGATCGCCGGGCGGATCGCTCAGCTATGGAGCCTGCGGGCGGCGGCAAAACAGTCCTCGCGCCAGAGACAGGCTAGCTGGTCGCACACGCCATCGACGGCGGTGGCGAAGCACTGGGGATTGCCTTCTTCCTTCTGCAGATAGCGGATCAGCTCGAGCTTCTTCATCTTGCCGGGCTTGAGCCCACGCTCGCGGGCGATGGCACGGATTTTCTCGACTTGCATCATGATTTCCCTGTAACCGGAGGATGGAACATCGGTAGACGCGGCCACCTCTTTCCGCGTCGCTCCCTGTGCGTGGAGGCCGTTTCATGCTTGCACCCTGTTGTTATAGCCTACTGGGTACGCCGATCAAGCCGCGGCCGGATCCGCCTCGCCGGGAGCACCATTTTGCCGAACGCCGGGGGAAATCCGTCGCAGTCGGCACCCCGAAGTCCATTCAGCGGTCTATTATGAGAGGATCGATCCGAACTCACTCCAGCCTGCACACGGGGGGCATGCACGAACATGAAACTGGCGATGATCGGCCTCGGCAAGATGGGTGCCAACATGGCGCGGCGCCTGTTGCGCGCCGGCCACGAAGTGGTGGGCTATAACCGCTCCCCCACCATCACCGGCGAACTGACCCAGCAGGAGGGCCTGCTGCCCGCCACCAGCGTGGAGGACGCGGTGGCGAAACTCAGTCCTCCCCGGGTGCTGTGGCTCATGCTGCCCTGCGGCTCCCCCACCGAGGACACCCTCCTGCGCCTCCACGACCTGCTCGAGGCCGGCGACATCGTCGTCGATGGCGGCAACGCCAACTACCATGACAGCCAGCGCCGCGCCGCGGACATGGCCGAGCGCGGCATCCACTTCATCGACGCGGGGACCTCCGGCGGCGTGTGGGGCCTCGACAACGGCTACTGCATGATGGTGGGCGGCGAGGACGCGGCGGTGGCCGCCATCACGCCCATCCTCAGGAGCCTCGCCCCGGCCCCGGACCGTGGCTGGGCCCACGTGGGACCGGTGGGCGCGGGCCACTTCACCAAGATGATCCACAACGGCATCGAGTACGGCATGATGCAGGCCATGGCCGAGGGCCTGCACCTGCTGAAGAACAAGCGGGAATTCCAGCTGGATCTTGCCCAGATCACCGAGCTGTGGCGGCATTCCTCGGTGGTGCGCAGCTGGCTGCTGGACCTCACCGCCGACTTCCTCAGGCACGATCAGCAACTGGAGGACGTGGCGCCTGTGGTGGCGGACTCCGGCGAGGGGCGCTGGACCGTGGACGAGGCCACCGCCCAGGGCACCCCGGCGCCGGTACTGGCGCTGGCCCTGCACATGCGTTTCGCCAGCCAGGACCAGGCGGGCTATGGCAACCGCCTGCTGGCCATGATGCGGAATGCCTTCGGCGGTCACGCCGTGACGAAAAAGGACTGAAGGAGAGACATCCGGGATGATCGAGCCCTGCACCTTCGTGATCTTCGGCGCCACCGGCAACCTGGCGCGGCTCAAGCTCCTGCCGGCGCTGTATCACCTCGACAAGGCAGGCCGCCTGCCCGAGGGCATGTGCATCGTCGGCACCGGGCGGCGCGAATGGCGCGATGCCGAGTGGCAGGACTACGTCAGCGAAGTCCTCGAGGAACGCGTGCGCGGCGGCGTGGACAGCGAGGTCCTGCAGCGCTTCCGTGGGCGGCTGCGTTTCTTCAGGGGCGACATCCAGGACAATGCCACCTTCACGCAGCTGCACGACGCCATCCTCGATGACAATGCCTGCCCCAACAACATTGTCTTCTACCTCGCCGTGCAACCGTCCATCTACGCACGTATCGCCAATGCGCTCGGCGAGTCGGGGTTGAATAACGAGGAACACGGCTGGCGCCGGCTGGTGATCGAGAAACCCTTCGGTTTCGACCTGGAAAGCGCCGAGATCCTCGAGGGCCAGTTACACCGCCACTTCCGTGAACAGCAGATCTTTCGCATCGATCACTACCTCGGCAAGGGCATGGTGCAGAACGTGCTGGTCTTCCGTTTCGCCAACCTGATCATGGAACCGCTGTGGAACCGCAACTTCATCGACCATGTGCAGATCACCCATTCCGAGTCGCAGGGCATCGCCGGGCGCGCGGAATACTATGACGGCGTCGGCGCCATGCGCGACATGATCCAGAGCCACCTGTTGCAGATGCTCACCCTGGTGGCCATGGAACCGCCGCCCTCTCTGGATGCCGACTCCCTGCGCGACGAGAAGGTCAAGGTGCTCAAGTCCATTCGTCCCATCGCACGCACCGCGGTGCACGCCCACGCCTTTCGCGCCCAGTACGCCGGCGGCCGCGTGGATGGCAGTAACGCGCGCGCCTACGTGGAGGAAGACGGCGTCGATCCCCACAGCACCACCGAGACCTATGCCTCGCTCAAGCTCTACATCGACAACTGGCGCTGGCGCAACGTGCCCTTCTACCTGCGCACCGGCAAGCGCATGGCGCGCAACAGTTCCATGATCGCCATTCGCTTCAAACACCCGCCGCAACAGTTGTTCCGCAAGACCCAGCTCGAACAGCTCAAGCCCAACTGGGTACTGCTCGGCATCCAGCCGCAGGAGTGCATGCGCGTGGAGATCCAGGCCAAGGAGCCGGGGCTGGAACTGCGCGCCCATACCACGCAGCTCGATGCCGCCTACTGCGGCACCACCACCAACCAGCTCGAGGCCTACGAGGACCTGCTGCTGGACGTCATAGAAAATGACTGCTCCCTGTTCCTGCGCTACGACGAGATCCGCTGGGCCTGGGAAGTGGTGGATCCGGTGCTCAAGCTGTGGGCCACGGAACGCGACTTCATCCACACCTACCCCTCGGGGAGCTGGGGCCCGGCGGAAGACAACCGCCTGTTCGACCGCGACGACCAGATATGGCGTAACGCGCTGCACGACGACGAAATCTGAAGACGGTTCTTTTCACCACGGAGGGCACAGAGAAACCCATTTCAAAACGGGGCGCATGGGGGAAACACCCTGGTTCCCGCGGCTTGTGTGGCCGACATCGTCGGTGACGCCATCATGCCGGAAAGCACATCGCGCCTGTCCGGCATGTTTCCATATGCTCCCGGCGCACGTTGTGCTTCATTCGGGCAACGAAACCTCATCCAAACTCCTGCAAGGAACGAAAAGGCCAGGGTATTGCGCGTGGATCCTTCACCGTGCCCCGGCGTTTCAGCACGCGATCCTCCTTGCGCGGTTCCTGTCACACCTCCTGCGCCACCTGCA
>JALTLF010000110.1 GCA_027005735.1 Chromatiales bacterium
GATACCACGCCGGCGCCGACGGTACGGCCGCCTTCGCGGATGGCGAAGCGCAGGCCCTCTTCCATGGCGATGGGGGCAATCAGGGTCACCGTCATCTTGACGTTGTCACCCGGCATGACCATCTCGGTGCCTTCCGGCAGGTCACAGGCGCCCGTGACGTCCGTGGTGCGGAAGTAGAACTGCGGACGATAACCGTTGAAGAACGGCGTGTGACGACCGCCTTCGTCCTTGGACAGCACATAGACCTCGCACTCGAACTTGGTGTGCGGCGTGATGGAACCCGGCTTCGCCAGTACCTGGCCGCGCTCCACCTCTTCACGCTTGGTGCCGCGCAGCAGAATACCCACGTTGTCGCCCGCCTGACCTTCGTCCAGCAGCTTGCGGAACATCTCCACGCCCGTGCAGGTGGTCTGCGTCGTCTCGCGAATACCCACAATCTCGATCTCGTCGCCCACGTGGATCACGCCGCGCTCGATACGACCCGTCACCACCGTGCCGCGACCCGAAATGGAAAATACGTCTTCCACCGGCATCAGGAAGTCGCCGTCGATGGCGCGCTCCGGCTCCGGGATGTATTCGTCCATCGCTTCCACCAGCTTGATGATCGACGGTACGCCAATGTCGCTCTGGTCCCCTTCCAGCGCCTTGAGCGCCGAGCCCACGATGATCGGCGTGTCGTCGCCCGGGAAATCGTAGGAATCCAGCAGCTCGCGGATCTCCATCTCCACCAGTTCCAGCAGCTCCGGGTCATCGACCATGTCGGCCTTGTTCATGAATACCACAATGTAGGGCACGCCCACCTGGCGCGACAGCAGAATGTGCTCGCGCGTCTGCGGCATGGGACCGTCCGCCGCCGAGACCACCAGGATCGCACCGTCCATCTGCGCCGCACCCGTGATCATGTTCTTCACGTAGTCCGCGTGTCCCGGGCAGTCCACGTGCGCGTAGTGGCGCTTCTCACTCTCATATTCCACGTGCGAGGTCGCAATCGTGATGCCGCGCTCCCTTTCTTCCGGCGCGTTGTCGATCTCGTCAAAGGCCTTCGCCTCGCCGCCCTGTACTTCCGCCATGACCTTCGTGATCGCCGCCGTCAGCGTCGTCTTGCCATGGTCCACGTGACCAATCGTGCCCACGTTTACGTGCGGCTTTGTGCGTTCAAATTTTTCCTTGGACAT
>JALTLF010000111.1 GCA_027005735.1 Chromatiales bacterium
CAGACAAGGGCTTGGTTCAACGAGGTGAGGGAATGAACATCAGGCACGGGGCCAGGCAGATCTTCGCCATTGTCTTTTTGTTGTTCACCGCGGCCTTGCCGGCACAGGGGCAGACGTTCACCTGTGGCGATCCTTCTCCCGGAAAACAGAAGGGTGTCGATCTGTACAGCGATCAGGAGGTGGCGCCGCTCGGCCGCCAACAGCGCAAGCTGATCTCGCGTTTTTTCCATGCCCTGCGAGGTCACTGGCGTGGTCGCTACACACGTACCGATTGCGTGGAGGATGCGGAGGGTGCCAGGGAGAAGGTGGATGTCTTTGAGGCCAATCTCGAAGCAACCTGGACGAGAAACCGGATCCTGCATTTACAGTTTGCGCGCGGGCGCGCGCAACTGGACATCCAGCGGATCTATTACGCCTTTACGGACGGTTATCTACGTGAAGAACGGGATCTCGCCGGCCAGGAAGCGGAGGTGCTGGAAGCGGGCGACAATCTCCTCAAGGTATATCGACGTTATGGGCAACGTGTTGGGCCACGAGTCCTGCCGCTGGAGGTCGTCACCAGCCTGAGACGCAATGGACGACAACTCCTCGTGACACGCAGGAGTTATCTGGATGGAAAACTGATCCTCTCCCAGGACTGGAAGTTACGCCGCCGGACGCATTAGAATTCCAGCGGGCGCATAACATTGGTTTCTTAAAGGGGTTGTCTGTTCGGGCAGGTAGTGTGGAAATCATCGACAAGATCAGTATGCCGGGGGTGCTACAATACATTACCCACCGCCTGGAAGACTACGACACCCGCCTGCTGGAGTGGATCAAGCTCCTGCCGCTCAATGGTCGGCACCTGTTGCATGGCTGTTGCACCTACCCGGTGCGTACGCGTCCCCGCGCCCGCAGCTTCAAGAGTGGTTACCGCATCCGCGCCAGCGTCAACGTGGAGATGGCGCCTCCTTTTCGTTTCGAGCACTGGGGCCGGATCCCGTCGCGTGACTGCAAGCAGGGCTGGTACTCCGGGCCGCGCAGCTTTTTCTTCGATGACCTGGAGGAATGCGCGGTGCACACGCTCTCCCACGAATGCTTTCACTTTCTCAGTCACTCGAAGCAGGTAAGGATGAAAAACACCGAGGCCAATGCCAACCACTGGGCCGATGAGTGGCTGCATGCCTTCCGGG
>JALTLF010000112.1:0-226 GCA_027005735.1 Chromatiales bacterium
GATGTCGTGGCGCAGGCGCTCGGCGATGAACACGCGCGCCGCGGCCTCTCGCGCCGTGCTCTCGCGAGGCGCGGGGGCGGCCTCGCCGGCTGCCGTGGCCGGGGGCGTCGGCGAGACCGGCCGGGTGGTTTCGGCCACGCGCGCTGCCGGATCCTGGCGGGGGGGCCTTGCCGGCGCCGCTCTCCGGGCGGGGGCCGCTGCCGGCGGCGGCCCCCGCCCGGAGAGC
>JALTLF010000112.1:236-5419 GCA_027005735.1 Chromatiales bacterium
CGCTGCTGCTGGTGAATGTCCATGCGCCGCGGTGGGACGGCAACACCCGGCCACCGCTGGCCGTGCGCCTGGCCGCTCCACCCGCGCCGGCGGCGGGGCGGGCGCGGGCCTTGCCGCCGGCGCGGGTGGAGCGGCCAGGCGCACGGCCAGCGGTGGCCGGGTGTTGCCGCCCCACCGCGGCGCATGGACATTCACCAGCAGCAGCGCGTGGGCGGCCAGTGAGATCCCCAGGAACCAGGGCAGTGTCGCGGCGGGGCGGGTCATGGCGCTACAGCCGGTACTCCATGCCGAAATAGAAGGTGCGGCCCAGGGTCTGGTAGGCCGACACCGACTCGTATTCCTCGTTGGAGGCGTTCTCCACCCGCGCGCGCAGCGTCAGATTCGGCGTCATGCGCGCGCTGGCGTGCAGGTTGAGTACCGTGGAGGCCTCCACCGTGGTGCGGGCGAAGGTGATGCCGTCGATGTCCGGGCGCTTGCCGGTGTGCACCAGGTCGCCGCCGAAGCTGTAACGGTCGGCGCGCCAGGCCAGTGACAGGCTGATGCTGTGACGCGCGCGGCGCAGCAGTTGCGTATTGTTGACCTCGTTCATGGGGTCCTGCGCCACGGCCTCGATGTTGATGCTCATGCGCCCGGCGGTGGCCCGGTAGGAGAGCTCGATTCCATCAATGCGCGTCCTGCTGATGTTGCTGTTCTGCGCGAGGAGGACGTCATAGCTGATGAGATCGTCGATGTCGTTGCGGAATACGCCGATACGCAGGGACTGCTTCGGCGAGGGGTGATACATGAGCGCCAGTTCGCTGTTGACCGACAGTTCGGGCTTGAGGTTGGGATTGCCGCCGAAACCGAAACGATCGGTGCTGTCCGGCGCGCGGAAACCGCTGTTGTTGGCGGCCACCAGGCGCAGGGCCGGGCCGAGATCGTAACCCAGCTCCAGGTTCCAGGTGCCGTATTCTCCGGCGGTTTCGTGATCGGTGTAGCGTGCACCGATGACCGCGCGCCACGGCCCGGCGCGGTAGTTGTCCTGCACGAAGACGGCGTTGACGCCGGTGTTCTCGTTGAAGCTGGAGAAACCGGCCGCCACGGTCTTTTCACTGGACAGGTACAGGCCGGCGGTGAGCAGGTTGGCCTCGCCCAGCTGGATGTCGTTCTGCCAGTCCAGTGCCAGGCGGTTGGTGTGGGCAAAGTTAGTGCTCTGGTTCTGATCGATCTCGTCGCGGATGTTGCTGAACTTCCAGGTGCTCACCCAGTTGTCGGCGGGCGCGTGTTCCAGAGTGAGGGCGCTGGCGCTGTTGAGGAAGTCCTGGTCGCGCGGGACGTTGGGGGCGCTCTCGTACTCGGTATTGCCGCTGGCCTGCCAGTGGCTGACGCCGAGTTTCATGCCGCCGAGCCGCCAGTTGGCAAAGACGTTGAAGGTGGTGTTGTCGTGGCCGCGCGGGCTAGTGGAGGTGCGGAACACCGGGATGCCGTCGGTGGCGTAGGTGGAGGCCTCGATGCCGGCGCTGTAGTCGCCGTTGCGGTAGAAGGCATTGATGCCCATCTCGCGCGTCTGGTTGCTGCCGGTGGTGAGGTTGATGCTGGCCTCGGTCTGGGCACCGGCGCGGCGGGTGATGATGTTGATGACGCCGCCGATGGCCTCGGAGCCATACAGGGTGGAACGCGGTCCCCTGACGACCTCGATGCGCTCGATGTTGTTGAGGCGGATGTTCTGGAAGGCGCCGCCGCCAATGGTGCCGGGATTGATCTTCACGCCGTCGATCATCAGCAGCACGTGGTCGCTCTCGGCGCCGCGCATGAAGACCGTGGTCACCGTGCCGGGACCGCCGTTGCGGGCGATATCGATGCCGGCGTGGAAGCGCAACAGTTCGGCGACGTCGGCGCCCGGATTGGCCTCGATGGTATCGCGGTCGATGACGACCAGGGGCGCCAGCGTCTCGTCGGCGGTCTGCGCCGTGCGCGTGGCGGTGACAAAGACCGGCGCCGCCTCGTCGGCGAAGGCGGGCAGGGCAAGGCAGGCGGCCAGCAGGCCGGCGGACAGGCAAGCGGCACGCGGCCGTATATAAAAGGTCATGGTTGTTATTCTCCCCTCGGGATGTACACACCCGTACGTTGGACAACAGCACAGACGGGGGGCGGGGGAGCAGAAGGGAACGGGGGTTCCGGCTGCCGGTGCCGCCCTCCGCAGCACGCCAGTTCGACCTCCAGGCCGGTCTCCGGACTCACGAGTGGAAACACGGGGTTCCCGCCGGCGCCGCCTTCCCATGCCCGGGGGCACAGTGGCAATGGCGCTGGCCTGCTCGTTTACCGTTGCGGGGGCAGTGCCGGGATTGAGACGGGGGTCTCGCACCGGCTTCCCGTTTCACCCCCCTGCCGGGGCAGGGGAGAACCTGAAGGTATATCGTGGCGGCACTCTACGCGCAGGCGGGCGGGGGTGTCAACTGCGTCACAGACTCGGCTTCGGGCACCGGGCGGAACAGGTGTGCTTCAACTACATGAAAAACAGGGAATATTCGCGTGATACGGGCGTGCAGGCGCCGGCGTGGGGCCCACCGGGACGGTGTAATACGGGCCGGTTATTGGCTAGACTGCTTACAGGGGTTACCGTGGCGACTGGGATCACGCCCGTGATCCCCATCGTGTCACCATGTGGCCGGCTTCCCGCGCCACGACAAAAGTCAGGGACTGGCTGACCGACATAGAGTCAGGAAAGCAGCGCCGCGCAGCGGTGCTGCCAGGCGGGGTCGTCCCCGGCCCCGGCAGGGAAATCCGGCGGGCCGGCGGGAAGGATCGCCGGGACAGTACAGGTATCCAGTATGCGCCGTATCGCGGTACTCAATTCCAAGGGTGGTTGCGGCAAGACCACCATCGCCACCAGTCTGGCCAGCGCGTTCGCCAACCACGGCTACGCCACCGCCCTGCTGGACTTCGATCCCCAGGGCTCGGCCCTGCGCTGGCTCAGCCTGCGCGGCGAGAAGCGCGCCGCCATCCACGGCGTGGCCGCCCACCGCCGCCCCGGCATGGGGGAGACCCGCGCCTTCGCCCTGCGCGTGCCCGCCGGCACCGAGCGCGTGGTCATCGACGCGCCGGCGGGGGTCACCGGTCCCCAGTTGCGCGAAATCCTGCGCGGCGTGGACACCGTGCTCATCCCCGTGCTGCCGTCGCCCATCGACATCCACGCCGTGTCGCGTTTCATCCAGGATCTGCTCCTCGAGGGCCGCGTGCGCCAGCAGGGGATCCGCCTCGGCGTGGTGGCCAACCGCGTCAAGGAAAATACCCGCGTCTATCAGTCGCTGGAGAAGTTTCTCGCCACCCTGCAGATGCCCTTCGTCGCCCAGTTGCGCGACACCCAGAACTACGTGCACGCCTCCGAGCGGGGCATGGGGATCCACGAGATGTGGGACTCCCGCGTGGGCAAGGACAAGGCCCAGTGGGCCAGCCTCCTCGACTGGGTGGATACCGGCAGCCCCGTCCTGCGGCATCACGCCTGACAACCGTTTATCCCGTTTCTCCAGATACACACCACCTCGGGTCCCGGGGTCTGGCGCGCACACGGCGGGGCCAGGCATGCCTTTCTGCCAGCCGCACGATGGAAACAGGGAATTTGGCCTTGGGTATAACTACATTGTAGTTATAATTTTTCCATGGATGGACTGGGATTTGTCTGGGATGACAGGAAGGAGCGTATCAATCAGGAGAAACACGGTGTTTCTTTTGAGGAGGCGAAAACGGTTTTCTACGACGAGTTTGCCCGCCTGATCCATGACCCCGAGCACTCGGAGTATGAAGACCGGTTTGTCCTGCTGGGCTTCAGCGACCGTCTCCGAATTCTTGTCGTGTGCCACTGTTATCGCGAGGGTGAAACGGCTGGTGCGGATTATCTCGGCACGCAAGGCAAACCGCTCTGAACAGAAAGCCTATGAAGGTTTCCGCCATGAAAGATGATTACGATTTCTCGAAGTCGGTGAAAAATCCCTACGCCAGGCGTCTGAAGAAGCAGATCACCATTCGTATCGACGAGGACACCATCGACTACTTCAAGGCCCTCGCGGAGGAAAAGGGCATCCCCTATCAAAGCCTGATCAACCTGTATCTGCGGGATTGCGCGCAAACGCACCGCAAGCCGAGCGTGAAATGGACGAAGGGCTGACGACCCCGGCTCCTTTTACACCGTGAACAGGCGCTCCTCACCCATTTCCACGCAGCGCACCGGGTAGTCGTAGAGCCGGCTGAGATTGTCGGCGGTGAGGATCGCCCGTGTCTCCCCCGCCACCACCTCGCCGTCCCCCATGAGCAACAGGGCGTGGTCGCAGAAGCGCCAGGCCAGCGCCGGATCGTGCAGGCTCATCATCACCCCGCGACCCCGTGCGCGCGCCAGCTCGGCGACCACCTGGAGCAGTTGCTGGCGGTGTTTCAGATCCAGGTGGTTGGCCGGTTCGTCGAGCAGGAAAAGGGCCGGATCCTGGGTGAGCAGGGTGGCGAAGCCCAGCCGGCGACGTTCGCCGCCGGAGAGGGTGTCCACGCGGCGGTGGGCGAAGTCGGCCAGGCCCACCGTTTCCAGCGCCGCCCGCGCGCGGGCCAGATCCGCCGGGCCTTCCCACTGCCACAGGGACAGCCAGGGGTGGCGGCCGAGGAGGGCGGTGTCCAGCACGCTGGCGGGGAAGGGATCGTGGAAGTCCTGCGGCAGCAGGCCGAGGCGCCGCGCCACGTCCCGTCGCCGCCATGCCGACAGGGGGCGCCCCTCCAGTCGGATCTCGCCGCCCTGCGCCGCGCGCAACCCGGCGAGGGTGTGCAGCAGGGTGGTCTTGCCGCTGCCGTTTCGGCCCATGAGGGCCCAGCACTGGCCCGGCCTCAGGCTCAGATCCATCTCCCGGCAGACCACCACCGCGCCGATCTGCACGCGCAGGCCGTGGCCGGCGAGGGTGACGGCCTCAGCCATGGGCGGGGCGCTCCCGGCGGTTGAGCAGGTAGAGGAACACCGGCACGCCGAGGGCGGCGGTGAGGATCCCCACCGGCAGCTCCCGGGGTGCGAGCAGGCCGCGCGCCAGGGTGTCGGCCAGCAGCAGCAGGCTGGCGCCGAGGGCCACGGCGGCGGGCAGCAGCAGGCGGTGATCGCGCAGGCCGGCGAGGCGCAGCAGGTGGGGCACCACCAGGCCGACGAAGCCGATGCCGCCGGCCTGCATCACCGC
>JALTLF010000113.1 GCA_027005735.1 Chromatiales bacterium
TCGCAGCCCGCCAGGTGTGCGTCCACCCGTGCGCGTTCGTCCTCGTCGAGGCTGCCGTTGACGTACCAGGGCAGGAGTTCGTCGGGGTGTGTCTGTGTGGATTCCTCATTCATGCTGTCACCTTCAGGTCCGCTCCCTCAATGGGTCGTTGCCCGGCCCGGCGCGGTTCAATTTCCCGCCCCCAGTGATTCGAGGCAACGCTTGAGCGCGTTCTTCGCATGCATCATGCGGGTTTTCACCGTGCCCAGCGGGCAGGCGACGATATCGGCGATCTCGGCATAGGAGGCATCCTCGAAGAAGGCCAGGTGCACCACCGCGCGGTGCGCATCGGACAGGCCTTCGAGGCAACGGCGCACGGCCACGGCGTCGTCGGCGCCGGCGAGCACGGCAAAGGAGGTGGGCGTGTCCTCGTCGGCCAGCGAGTCGTCGATGGTTTCGTGCGCGGCATCGCGCCCGCGTCGCCGCATGACATCGAGCACCTTGTGGTGCGCGATACCCAGCACCCAGGTCATGACGCGGGAGCGTCCCTCGAAACGTGCCGCGTGCCGCCATACCTCCAGCATGACCTCGTTGAGCACTTCCGCCGCGGCCACCGGGTCCCCGAGACGCTTGAGCGCAAAGGCGTAGATGCGCGCATGGCTGGCGCGATAGAAATCCTCCAGCGCGCGCTCGCTGCCGTCGGCGATGGCCGCGAGCAGCGCGTCGAGGGCGGGCCCGTCCTCGCCTTCCCCACGGGTCACGGCGCGGCTCACGGCGTGCGGATCTCCCGCCAGTCGCTGCGCGCCACCACCCGGCCCTGGTCGTCGATAGCCAGCACCCGCCAACGGTACCGCCCACCGGCCCGCAGGTGATCCCGCGTCACCGCGGAGAGGCTCGCGGCGCTCCGCCGGCCGTCCACCACCAGGCCGGTGGTGGCGCGCCCGCCGTCGTCGTCCAGCGCGCGGATCTCCAGCCGGTAGGCGCGCGTCTCGGGCACGGCCCGCCAGGCAAACTCGGTCTCCGCCTGTAGCACGGCGTCGGGCGCGGGCGCCTCCAGCGAGAGCGCCGCCACCGGCGCCTGCGCGGACTCGGCGCGCACGAAGTAACGCAGCTGCGGCAGTTCGAAATCCGCCGCGGGCTGGGTGATCCGCAGGCGCACCAGGTGCAGGCCGAGCAGGCGCGTGGGCAGGGGCGGACTCTCCAGGCGCAGGGGCTCGCGCCCGTTGACGTAGCGGCGCACGGTCTGCAGGGGTCGGAAAGCCGGCGTGCCCGCCGTGCCGGCGGCGTCGGCCACTTCCCATACCGCCTGCAACAGGCCGCTGCCCGAGACGGTGATCTGCGCCACGGCCTGCAGGGGCGAATCCGGCTGGGCCACGGCGATGACGCTGCCGTCGCCGAAACTCAATGCCAGGCGCGTGACGCCGAAGCTGCCCGCGCCGCTGCCGGTGATACTGAGCGCGACGGCGCCGGTGGAGGCCGCCACGCCGTCGTCGAAACTGCGCACGAAGTAGATCCGATCCACGCCCAGCTTGTGGGCGCGATAGATCACCCTGCTCGGCACCAGCACGCTCTCGCGGAAGGCGAAGATGGTCACGCCCACCGGCGGCCGCGTCTGGGACAGCGGGCGCGCCACGGTGGCCAGCAGGGTGCCGGTGGGACTGCCGGCGCGGAAACTGCCGCTGGCCGAGGACACCGTGGCGCCGCCTCCCGTACTGACGTCGCGCGTGACGTTCCACACCATGGCGACGTTGCCCGCCCGGCCGAGCGGCACGCTGCGCACGCCGGGCGTGGCGGTGACGCCCACCACGGCCGCCTCGCTGACTGTTGGCCCGAACAGGCCCGCCAGTCCCAGGACAAGGACCAGCGCCATCGTCAATACTGCCGGCCGCGTCTCCTTCGGATCCCTGTTTACGTGTTCCATCGCCATGTTCCTCACTGGTTGCTCGCCCAGCTCATGGTGAGCCGGAAAAAGATCTGGTTGCTGCGCGTGTCCGCTTCGGGATCCACGGCATCCCGCTGGCGCTGGTGCTGCCAGTCCACGGACAGGGACAGGCCCGGGCGCTCCTCGTTGGCCTCGCGCAGCGTCCAGCGCAGGGCGCCGCTGACGTCGAAGCTGCGCACGGCCATGCTGCCGTCGGAACTGCTGTCACTGTTGTAGGCCATGGCCAACGTCGCCGCCAGGTCGTCGCGCAGGGGCCAGGCCACGTCCATGCCGAGGGTATCGGTGGTGTTGTCGATCCCCGCCACGCGATCGCGCGTGATGCTGCGTTGCAGGTTGATGCCGAGGCTCAGGCCCGACTCCGCGTCGAGATTGAAGGCCAGCTCCGTCATGGTGTTGTCGCTGCTCGCGCCGGTGCCGGCGAAATCGTCCTCGCCGCCAAGGGTATGGCTGATGCCCCAGCTCCACGCGGCGTAGCTGAAGCTGGCCGACAGCGCGAGGGTGCGGGTGGCGCGATAGCGTCCCGCCTTGAGTCCCGCGCCCTCGCGTTCCACCTCCTGGCGGTAGTCCACGTAACTGAAACTCCAGGCAGGCTGGCCGTACCACGGGGTGACCGCCTCGCCCGTTTCCGTTTCGGTCTCCGCCGCCATCGGCGTCCAGGCCAGCGACAGGCTGCTCTGCACCGAACGGATGCGCGGCAACTGCGGCAGATCGTTGACGTTGTCCGTCTCCTCGCCAAGGGATGCCTGAACGGCCCAGCCCGCGCGCGCAAACTCGCCGAAGGCGCGCAGGAGATCGCGATCCGCCACGCCGGCGGGATCACCGATACTGCGGTAGAAGGTCCCCAGGCGGCGCCGCTCGATACCGAGCAGGAGATCCGTGCTCTCGCCCGCCGCGTCGTCGTCCGCCAGCGGTTTCCAGGTCAGCAATGCGGTGGCCGCGCGATCCTGCTCGGGGGCCTCGCCGCCGTCGCCGTCGAAATCGAAACGCGTCTCGGACAGCTCGGTGCGCAGGCGCAGGCGCTCGTCCAGCCACTGGCCGTCGGCGGCCACCGTGGCGGCGCGTCCCGCGCTCACCGGGCCGGACTCGCCGCCCACGCCCTCCCCGTCCTGACCGGGATCGCGGCCCTCCAGCCAGGTGGCCGACACCACCATGGCGCCGTCGGCCACGGCGAGGGGGCGGCTGCCCAGGGTCACGCCGCTGATGCGGTTGTCCGTTCTGCCCGTGCCCAGCCCGCCCTGGAAACCGGCCACTTCCTGCGCGCGCAGGGCAAAGGCGGTGACACGCACGGCGTCGTCCCGCCCGCCGTAGCCGGCGGCGACACCGCGGCGGCGCAGATCCTGGACGATGAGTGAATTCTCCGCCGGGGACTGGTGACCCAGCGCGGCCCGCCACGCGCCGCGCTTGCCCTCAATGATGAAGTCACCCAAATCGACCACACCCTCGCCACGCGGCAGTTGCGCTGGATCGCTGTGGTGAATGAGATCGGCGCTGGCACTGGCCCGCCACGCGCCGTCGGCCAGCACGCCCTGCAACTGGGCCGCGCCCTCGGACTGGGTGGCGTCGGGGGTCTCTTCCAGGCCGCTGACCGCCACGCGGCCAATGGCGCTGAAACTGCCGTCCACGCCCCCTCGCGCCTCGCGAAACCAGGCCGAGGCCCGCACCTCGAAGCGCCAGGCGCCCCGCTCGATGATCTCGCCCTCGGGGGTGTTCTCGACCAGGCGCAGGGTATGCATGCCCGGCGCCAGGGCCTGTACCGGCCGAAGCAGCAGCACGCCGTCCACCGCTTCCACCACGTCGCTCACGTCCACGTCGTCGAGTTCAATGACGAAACGCGCCCGCGTGTCGGCAGTGAAACCGGGAATACGCAGGCGCAGGGGATCGGCGGGACGGCGCAGGCCATCGGGGGCGTCGAGCAACACGGCGGCATCATGTTCCACGGCCTGCGCCGGCAGACACAGGCCCATGAGACCGGCCCCGAACAGACCCGCGCAGCAGGCGCCCTGCCACCAGGGTCTCCTGAAATTGTCTCGGCCTCCCCCTGTCATGCTGACCTCCACCATTCTTTTTATTAACGCGCCCTCGAGGACGGCTACTGTTTGAGAACCACAGGGCCGGGGCTGTCTGTCAACAGAGTGGCTTAGCATACCGACCTCTCCTTGCATGAAACAAGCGCGGTATCCCCGGGCGTCGCCTGCGGACCGAACATACCGGACTTCCGCTGACTGAGTCGCGGCCGATGCGCCGCCGGTTCAATCATTTTTGCATTTTTTTCGCGCCCGATTTGAACCGCGTCGCCGCCGCCTGCGACACAGGGGCAAGGTGATACCACGGCCATGGCCGGGTGTCATTGATGAACCCGACAATCGCTAACTTTCAAGGAGACCGTCATGAAAAAACTGACACTCATCCCGGTGGCGGCGCTGGCCCTGCTTGGTATGCAGGCCCAGGCCGCCACGACCACGATAAAAATCCCCAAGGCCGCAGTGGTTTCGGCTTTCAATACCGCCCTGCAAAGCACCCAGGTCCGGCTGGACAACTACGGCAAGCGCCAGGGTTCCTCCTGGCTGGCGACACAAAGCTATGTCCTGCTTCCCAACGGCAAGAAGGTTGTATTCAAGATCCCCGAATCGGTGATCAAGATCAACAAGCGTCGCCAGTGGAAGCACTATGTCGATGACATGCGTAGCCAGTCCATCCAGGCGAGCGCGCCCGGCAGCGCACTGGTTTTCGATATCCGTTTCGAGAGCCAGGGACGCGAGATCAAGGGCAAGTGCCTGCGCAAGGGCAAACCCTGCAAGCTGAAGATGAACCGTGACATCGAACTGAACAACGCCAATCTGCGGGTTTCCGCGGTACCCACGGCCCTGGACGGCAGCATTTCCTACCGCTCGCCCAAGGTGAAGTTCGCCGCCGATCTGTCGATCCCCAACAAGCTGTGCAAGACCTTCAAGAAACTCTGTGGGAAGATCGAGAATGCCATCTACAAGAAGGCCGGTCCGGCGGTAGAGTCACGCATCCGCAAGGCGCTGGATCGTGCCGATATCCGCAAGGCCGTTGCCAAGCGCGTACGCCAGCTCCTCGGCGGGCAGATCGCCAACATGCTCAAGGGCAAGCTGGGAGGTTACGTGCCGAAGCAGTGGAGCATCACCAAGGTGGCGGTATCGGGCAACGCTTATGTGCTGACCATCAAGCATCCCGATGTCATCAACGGCAACAGCGTCAAGATCAAGGCCTTCAAGGTCAAGAAACCAAAGGCGTCCATGACCTGCCCCGGCAATATCGACTTCAGCGCCACCATTGTCACCACCGGCAAGGTCAAGGGCAACGTATGGCTGGAATACGTCTCGCCCAAGGCCGGCAAGGGCGCCACGCTGAAATGGCAAATGCCCAAGGCCGGCGCGGCCACCTCCACGCTGACCCAGAAGGGCTGGAAGAGCACCCTGAACATGTGGCGCTCGGGCAGCACCCGCCTGGTGGTCACCTGGAAGGGTACCAACGGCAAGACCTACACCATCAAGTCCAAGCCGGTGAAGTTCTCGCGCCGTTGCCAGCTGCCGATCAAGAACAAGACACTGCAAATCAAGCCGAAGATCTGAGTTTTTTTCTCCCTGGGCCCCGCGCCCCTTGCAGACGCCGCCTCGCGGCGTCTTTTTTATTGGCGGCTCAAAAACGAGCCGGCCACCGGGCCAGCAGGGGGTGCGCAAGAAACCCGCATCGGCGCGAGACAGGCAAATGAGGCAATCCCGTCACGCTCAGGTGATCGGCTAATCGGAATACGTATTCAGTCCTCGCCGGCCATGTCTTTGCCGGGCGACGGCATGTCGCGAATATACACATCGCGCTGCGGGAAGGGGATCTCGATGCCGGCCTCGCGGAAGGCCCTGTCGATGGCGAAGTTGAGATCGCTGATGATACTCAGGCGCCTGTCGATGTTGCGGATGAAGGCGCGCAGCTCAAAGTTCAGTGAGCTGTCGCCAAACTCGCGAAACAGCACGCGGGGCCGCGGCAGGCTGCCATCGCTGACCACGTCCTCGTGTGCGTTGGCGATGCGCTCGAGGATCTCGCGCACGCGGTCGGTGTCGCTGCCGTAGGCCACGCCCACGGCGAGGCGCAGGCGGCCGCGCTCGTCCTTGAGCATCCAGTTCTTGACCTGGTTGGAGATCAGCTCCGAGTTGGGCACGATGACATCGGCGCGATCGAAGGTCTGGATCTGCGTGGAACGGATGCGGATGCGCCTGACGTAGCCCTCGGTATCGCCGACGACGATCCAGTCACCGGTCTTGATGGGCCGCTCGAAGAGCAGGATCAGGCCGGAGATGAAATTGTTGACGATGTTCTGCAGGCCAAAACCGATACCCACCGACAGGGCACCGGCAATGATGGCGAGATTCTGAAACTCGAAGCCGGCCACGCTGAGGCCAATGAAGAAGGCCAGCGCAAAGAACACGTAACCGGTAATGGTCACCATGGCCTCGCGCGCGCCGCGGTCCATGTCGGTGCGTTTCAGCCAGCGGTTTTCCAGCCGGTTGCGCACCCAGCCGCCGGCGAGGATCACCAGCGCGATGGTGAGCAGGGCCATGCCCAGTTTCACCGGCACCACGGTCAGGGAGCCGATGGTAAAGCCCTGGGTCAGCAGGGTGCGGATCTCCAGGATGATGGTGTCGGAGACATCCCACACCAGCAACAGGATGTAGGCAAGGCTGCCCCAGATGGCGAGGCCGGTGAGGAACCGCAGCCACAACAGGCCCGGGATGCGGCGCTTCTCCTTGCTGCCCATGACACGGCGAATGCGCATACTCCAGGCATTGTTACCCGACTCGAGGATGTCGTAGAAGTCGCGGAACAGCCGCAACAGCAACAGCGCGGCGCCGAGGGCCAGCAGGGAGCCAATGACGTCGCGGATCAGGGTCAGCGACAGGTTGCGGTATCCCATCCATTCCGCAACCAGGGCCGCCAGCAGCAACAGGTGCACCAGGCCGACGAGCCAGTAGCGACGCGCGAAGGCCGGCAGACGCATGATGAGGGCCACGGCCCAGATGAGATTGAGGACCAGCACCGCGGCAAAGATCCCGCGGAAGATCAGGATGGCCGGTTCCGGCAGGCTCTGGGCCAGCAGGGAGGCAAACACCAGGTAACCGATGAATACCAGGATGGCCAGCACCTTGAGACGCCGTGCCAGCGAGTGGGCCAGCGTCTCGGGCAGCTTGAGGAACAGGCCGGCCGGTGGTGGTGGATGCAGAACCAGTTGCACCATGGCCAGGAACAGGAAATACGGCGGCAAACCGAGGGCGATGATGGTAATAAAAGGTGTCGGCTGCTGCGAAGAGGCAATGACATAGAACAGGGTGGCCGCCGCGCCGCTGCCCAGCAGATAGGGCGCCGAACAGGCCAGCGTGGCCAGCAGGGCATGCATGAAACGGCTGGCAAACTCGTCCATGTGCCAGACCTTGCGTTCCATCCACTTCCGTAGCCCGATGCGCAACAACAGGCCGGCGCCGATCCCCAGCAGCAGGGAAAGGAACAGGATCAGCCAGTGCGTGGTGGCCAGCAGCTCGATACCGCTGTGCCCGACGAGGAACTGGAAGGTGGCGGCGATCCACCGGGGCGGCTCGGACCAGTTTTCCTTCAGCAGGCTCAGGATGTCCGCGCCGCGCGCCATGAGCTTGTGCGCGAGAAGATCGCGGGTGCGATCATTGATGGCCTTGAGGAGATCGTCGCTGCGCAATACCAGGGCCTTGCAGGTCCCGAGCTGGCGTTCCAGCGCCACCAGTTGTTTCCTGATGTCCAGCCGCTGCCGTTTGACGTCGGCGGAATCCTTTGCGCTGGGCTCGCCCAGGCTGTCCAGATCCTGCTGAAGTTTTTCGATCTGCGGCTCGCTCTCGGCAACACAGGCGCGTGCCTCGCCCTGCAGACCGGTAACGGCACTGGCCAGCTCCTTGAGCTGCCCCACGTCGATACCGCGTCGCTTTAGCTGGCGCTCGTACTGGGTGAGCTGTTGCGCCACCTTGCGGGTATCCAGCTGCTCGGCGGCCAGTGCGGGTACCGCGATGGCAAGCAGCAGCAGGACGAACGACACGCACCGGGCCAAGCCGGGGGCGGGTCGGGCTGCTGAGGGGAAAACGCGCATCGGGCGGTATCGGTGAGAAATCCGCGACCATTTTCCTCCATCGCCCCGGGCCATGCAAATGCCCGCCGTCATGACGTAAACTTGCCCCATGAATACGCCCCCCATGAACACACCAGGCACGCCAGCCGAGCTCATCGACACCCACTGCCACCTGGATTTTCCCGACTTCGATGCGGATCGGGCCCAGGTGCTGGCCCAATGCCGCGCGCGGGGAATAAGAAGGATCGTCGTGCCCGGTGTGCGCGCCGCCGACTGGTCTCGCCTGCGGGAACTCTGCAACCAGGACGACGGCCTCTACCCCGCACTCGGCCTGCATCCCATGTTTCTGGCTGACCACCGCGACGAGGACCTGCAACAACTGGACGGCCTGCTGGCGGACACGGCCGTGGTGGCGGTGGGCGAGATCGGCCTCGACTTCTACCACGGCCACGCGGACGAGGCCGCCCAGTTCGACTACTTCGAGACGCAACTGGATCTCGCCGTGAAACACCAGCTCCCGGTGATCCTCCACGTGCGCAAGGCCCATGACGCGGTGCTGGCGCGCCTGCGCAGGCGCAAGCTGCCCGGCGGCGTGGCCCATGCCTTCAGCGGCAGTCGCCAGCAGGCCGATCAATACCTGGCGCTGGGGTTCAGGCTGGGCTTTGGCGGCATGCTCACCTACGAGCGCTCGCGCAAGCTGCGCGAGCTGGCGCGGGCGCTGCCGCGCGAGGCCATCGTACTGGAGACCGATGCCCCGGACATGGCGGTGGCCTCCCACCGCGGCGAGCGCAACAGCCCGGCGTATCTCGGCGAGGTGCTGTCGGTGCTGGCGGAAGTGCGCCAGGAAGACGAAGCCGAAGTGGCACGCTGGACCACCGCCAATGCCGAGGCGGTGTTTCGTTTCGACGCGCGCAGGGCGGGAGCGGCATGAACGATGCCCGTTTCGGCGGTATCGCCCGCCTGTATGGCAAACAGGGCGCAGCGACCCTGGCCGCGAGCCACGTGTGCGTGGTCGGACTCGGCGGCGTCGGTTCCTGGGCGGTGGAGGCCCTGGCGCGCAGCGCCATCGGCGAGATCACCCTCATCGACTACGACACCGTCAGCGAGGGCAATATCAACCGCCAGTTACCGGCCCTGACCGAGACCCTGGGCGAGAAGAAACACGCCGTACTGGCGCAGCGGATTCACGGCATCAATCCCCGGTGCCGGGTCAACATCGTCGATGACTTTCTCACCCTGGACAACCTGCGCGAACTCATCTCACCCGAGCGCGGCTATGCCCACGTCATCGACGCCATCGACAGCATCAAGTTCAAGGCGGCGCTGATCTATTGCTGCAAGCGTAACCGCATCCCGGTGGTCACCACCGGCGCCGCCGGCGGTCTCACCGATCCGCTGATGATCAAGGTCAAGGATCTCAACCGCACCTGGAACGATCCGCTGGCGGCAAAGGTACGCAAGGCGCTGCGCGACGACTACGGTTTTACCCGCAACCCGAAACGCTACTTCGGGGTGGAATGCGTGTTCTCCAGCCAGCAGCAGGTTTACCCGCGCGACGACGGCTCCGTGGGACACGAAAAGCCCGGCATCCACGGTGTGCATCTCGATTGTCGCTTTGGTTACGGTGCGGCCACGCAGGTCACCGGCACTTTCGGCTTCGTGGCGGTATCGCGGGTGATCCGCAAGCTGCTCAGGAACAAGGCGTGATCAGGGCAGCAGGATGTCCTGTAACTCTACGGTTCGGGTAAAGGACTTGATGAGTTTCTTCACGGGGACGAGATAGGCCTTGCCGTTCTTCCGCTCGAACTTGAGATACAGCAGGCGAATGGCCTCGAGGCCGGAGTCATCGAGTACGTCGAGTTCGATATTGAAGTTGCCATCCCGATCCGTAGTGGTGACATCCATTACCACCTTCTCGGCGTCCACCAGCGATACCGTGATGCCGGCGACCGGCTGGCGTGTCTTTTGCGACAGGACGCGCCCTTCCATGTTATCCGCGCCCGCATCGAGCTGCGCCAGCAGCAGGCCGGTCTGCAGGGACCGCGACTCGGCGGCCACGGCGGGGTTGATGCCGACCAGCAACAGGGTACAGAGCGCAAGATACAGCAATCGTGTTGCCTGACAGTGCCCTTGCATGAGCGAAAATCCTCACCTCGTGGGTTTCCCTCTCAAACAGACGCCGGAGAAACCACATTTATGCCCGTCCCGGAAAAAATATAGACCGCAAACGGGCCAGCAAGTTGCCTCCGACTCACGGTATTCGGGACTGCTTTTCTTTTGATTTCAGCCTGTTAAAACCAGGCGGCCTATCCCGCAGCGCGGTATTGCTGGTCTGGATCCGGTGGGGAACCGTGGCGGAGGGCAGGACGCCCAGGCCGGTACATCTCCCTGACGCGGTTTCTTATTATGTATTGCGAATCACGTTTTCAGGCACCTGATGCAGGTGCAGGAAACCGGGGCAATGCTACCGCGCCTTTGCGCCCCGGGCAACAACCGCGTTCACAGTCAGAACAGGCCAAGGCTCGCCAGCACGGCGGCCGTCAGGGTAAGCAGTACCGGCGAGGTGAGATAACCGATAACGGCGCAGACGATGGCGAGGAAACTGAAGAGGAAATTGCGCTTGAAGAGGGCGATGAAGGCCAGCAACAGGGCCAGGGGCACGAACAGGGGCGCGAAAAAGACGATGCTCACGGCGCCAAAGACAAAGGCGACGATCCCCAGAGTCTGATCCTTTTGCGGGGCAAGGCGTACCGGCGCGGTGGCCGTGGCGGGTGCCGGTGTTGTTTCTTCGCTCATCGTGTTCGCCCCTGTGGAAATTGCCGCACTACCGGTGGAAACAGGCCGGCACAGCGCCGGCAGCACTGCCGAGGCGGCCAATCGACCTGACAATGTATCGGCACCCTCCTGGCATCCCTTTGGTGCCGACACCCGCCATGGTAGTACCGATGCCCGCGCCGGGCAATGGCAGGCCGGGAACCCACGCAGCGCGCCAGGCGCCGCGTTCTCACTGTTCTGCAAACAAACCCCGCCGCCAGTACTCGGCATAGATCACCCCCAACAGCTTGCGCAGGCGCGCATCCACCGCCCGCCGTCCGGCCAGCCCGTGGCGCGTGCTCACCGTCTGCCAGTCGTGGCATTGCAGAACACGTTCCACCAGCACCTCCCATTCCTTCGCCTCTGCAAGGGGACGCATCTCCGGCCGGGTGAGGGCATGACAGGCGAAACGCCAGATGGCGGCGAGGCTGACCTCGAACAGGCGATGCCCGCCGATCCAGGCCTTGAGCATCTCGTGATCCGTGGCGGACAACACCAGCGGCGGCGCGCTGCCCTGCATCAGGGCATGCACCAGCGGGGCGTCCAGTCGCGCCAGGCTGTCGCACAATTGCCGGGGAAAGAGATCGAGGAAACGCCCGCGGGCCTCGCGGATCAGCTTCACCCCCTCGCCGCTCACCGGCGCCAGCACCAGCGCCGAGTGCAGCGCGGTGGTACCGCCGCGCCGCAGGCTGGCGCGCACGTTGGTAAAACCGCAGGCATTCCAGAAGCGCACCAGTTCCGGCGTGGCGCCAAAGCTCGCGCCGAGGAAGTCCACGCCGCCATCCACCGCGCGGCGCCGCAGCCGTTCGAGCAGCGCGCTGGCGATGCCGCGGCGCCGCAGGCGAGGGTGCACGGCGATGCGCAGGATACGATGGCTGGTGAGCATGGCGGCCTTCTCCAGGCCGAGGTGCACGGCGAGGGTCTCGGGCAGCAGGTGGCCATGGGGACGAATGTCACCGCGGCCGATGCGCAGGGCGTCCTGCGCGTCGAAGCCGCCCTCCTCCGCCACCAGCGCCGTACCCACCACCACGTCGTCATGGCGGGCCACCAGGACGCGGATGTTGGGGCCGTCCAGCAGGTAGCGCAGATCGTCCGGCCGCGTACGATAGTGGGCATTGATCAGCAGGCCGAAGAGGGCGGCGAGGGTCGCTTCATCGTCGCACAGGGCATCGCGATCCAGCTCCTCGACGCGGCACCGGCCGGCCGCCGCATCATCCCGCGCCACGTCGGCGGCGAACTCGGCATCGAGCAGGAAGGCGGCGAAGAGAAACGCCTCGAGGGGATCCCCCGCCGCCCAGCGCATGGGCGTCTCCAGGCGCAGCTCGCGCCAGCCGCGGGTGTGGGCGTCGAGGGCGGCGCGAAAGCGCAGCGCGAAACCCCGCCCCGTGCCTTCGTAACCATGCACGGTGGTGGCGAAGGCCACACGCGGCGCGGCACGGAGAAGATCCACAAGGATATGGGTGGGAATGGCCGCGGCCTCGTCCACCAGCAGCAAGTCACTGCGCATGCCCTCACGCAGGTAGAGGTCCGGCGCGACGAAGCGCAGCCTGCCCTCGCCATGGCGCAGCTCCCCGCGGCGGCGCTCGGCGCCGGGCAGGAGGGCGGCGGCGTGGGCGAAGACGGCTTCCACCGCCGCCACGCCCGGGCCGGTAACGACGATGTCGCGCAGGCCTGCCTGCAGCAGTTGCGCCGCGGCCATCCCCAGCGCCGCGGACTTGCCGCGCCCGCGATCGGCCACCAGCACCGTGGGGCGGCGGCGCTGCCCCGTGATGACCTTCTTCACCGCCGCCACCGCCTGTTGCTGATCCGCGCTGCGGTACGGCGCGGGCACCCCGGCCTGCATCGGCGCCGCCTCCCCGGGGGCCTCGCCCGCCGGCACGCCGGGATCCGGCAGGGGACGGCCCTGCTCCACACGGGCCACGCGGGGATCGGCGCGCAGGCGGGTGACGAAACGGCGCACGAAACGCCGTCCCACGTCGGCCGCGGTATACGGCGCCACGGTCATGCGCGCATAGCGGGGATCCGCGTAGTCGGGCCAGGCATCGAGCGCCGGGCAGAGGAGAAAGCACAACCCGGCATCCGTCCCGGCACGCAGGGTGCCGCTGATGGCGGCAAAGGCGTCGGCATCCAGCCCCGCCCAGGCGTCATAGACGAGCCGCTCGGTTTCCCGGCCGATGTGCCGCACCGCCGCATCGACGGGTACGCCTTCGACGCACGCGGGCAGATCGGCCGCCGCCTCCCCCACCCACAGCGTGGACAGCGCGGGTCGGTCTTCGAGCACGGCGCGGATCAGCCCATGGCTCCAGTCGCGCGCGCCGGCGAGCACCACCAGGCAACGGTGGCGCCGAGACTGCGCCGCGGCCTGCAGCGTCCCCAGCCAGTGCAGGAAGGTCGTGGTCTCGGCATCGCTGAGCGACCGGGCGGCGGTGGATTGATCCGACATGGCACGAGTATATCGCACCGGCGTGTGCGCACCGGCTCCAGGATGGGCAGGCAGCAATGCTGCCATTGGCCCCCGCCCGCCGCCGGCGGTATCATGCGGGCCTCTGTCCCCGATCCGAACCAGTCCGAACCCGTCGAGCCAGCCGTACCCATGGGCCGTTACCGTCCCCCGCAACCCAGGTCCTCGCCCTACATCACCGCCGAGGGCTTCGCCCTGCTCCAGCAGGAGCTCGAGGCGCTGTGGGGGCGGCGCGCGGTGGTCACCGCGGCGCTCTCGGCGGCGGCGGCGGAAGGCGATCGCTCGGAGAATGCCGAGTATATCTATCGCAAGAAGGAGCTGGCGGGCATCGACCGCCGCATCCGCTACCTGCAGAAGCGCCTGCCCCTGCTCACCGTGGCGGCCGCCGTACCCGCCGACACCTCGCGGATCTTTCTGGGCGCATGGGTGGAGCTGGAGGATGACGCGGGCGAGGTGCATCGCTACCGCATCGTCGGACCCGACGAGTTCGATCGCGACCCCGCCTATATCAGCCTCGATGCGCCGCTGGCCCGGGCGCTGCTGAAAAAGGCCCGCGACGAGGAAGTGGAGGTGACCACCCCGCAGGGCAAACGTACCTTTTATATACTGGACATCCGGTATCCCGACCCACAGGAAACACAAGCCTCATGAAAGACTTCTGGGACAAGCGTTACGCCGAGGAGGAATACGCCTACGGCACCACCCCCAACGATTTTCTCGTCGCGCAAAAGGCGCACCTCCGGCCCGGTATGTCGGCCCTGAGCATCGGTGACGGCGAGGGCCGCAACGGCGTGTGGCTCGCCGAACAGGGCCTCGCGGTCACGACGGTGGATTATTCCCGCGAAGGAGTGGCCAAGTCGCGCCGCCTGGCCCGGGAACGGGGCGTCGAAGTCCATGCCCTGTGCGAGGATCTCACCGAGTGGGACTGGCCCGAGGCGGCCTTCGACGTGGTGGTGGCCATCTTCGTGCACTTTCCGCCCCACCAGCGCCGGGCCATGCACCACGCCATGCTCGCCGCCCTCAAACCCGGCGGCCTGCTGATCCTCGAGGCCTACCACAAGGACCAGCTGGACTACGGCACCGGCGGCCCGCCCAGCCTCGAGATGCTCTACACCCGAGAAGAACTGGCGGAGGACTTCGCCGGCGCGGAAATTCTCGGCCTGGAGCACAAGGTCCGCGAGGTCCACGAGGGCCGGCACCATCACGGCACCTCCAGCGTCCTGCAACTGCTGGCGCGCAAGCCGGCCTGAGGACGATGCGTGAGGACAATGCGGGACAGACCACGTTTTTCGAGGCCAATGGAGGCTGAACCGGCCCTGATACGGCTATCTCCCTGATCGGAAGCGAAAAACCGGGTTTGACAAGGGGATCGGCAGGGCCTATATATGGGGTATCGAACTGTGATGCAGTTCACAGTTTGAGGATGCAAGCTAATCCCATATATAACTTAAGGGAAATAAAACAATGCGCCATCCCATCTTCGAGTCCATCGCCATTCTGCTGATTGCCGCCGGTATCTTCGCCACCCTGCTGTTTTCGCCCCTGTCGCTGCTCTCGGGCGCGGGCATGATTACCGCCGGCGTCGCGATACTGTTGAAGCACTACGGCCGACTCGGCGCGGACACCGACCAGTTCGCCTGAG
The DNA here is from genome assembly GCA_027005735.1 of Chromatiales bacterium. GTDB lineage: Bacteria > Pseudomonadota > Gammaproteobacteria > CAMYNG01 > CAMYNG01 > HyVt-448. The sequence goes on from JALTLF010000113.1 coordinate 14,945, forward strand.
CGCCGCGCCGGTTCGCGAGGCCGCCCCGCGCGGGTTGCGGGCGGCACGCGGCGGCGTGGTTCGGCCACGCCGGTCGCAGGCTCAGGTTACGACGAAGATCTCCCAGCCCAGGTAGACCACGCTGGCCACCGCCAGTCCCCCACCCCAGATGGCGAGCCAGTACTGGCGTCCCCGCCAGCCCCCGATGACGAAGCCGATCCCCATGAGCAGGCCGATGATGGCCGTGGCAATGAGCATGCCCTCGTGGACGCCGGTGTGGACGAGGATCTCCTCGCCTTCGCGGTAACGCATGGATTTCTCCCTGTTGTTGTTCTAAATACGTGTTCCGAATCCCCGATCACCTGCGAATAAGCGGATTGCACCGTCTGCCTGTCTCTCTCCGGGGCGGCGTTTACGGACACGCGGTACATACGTCCCTGTACGCTCGACAGCCGCTTCCCTGCGGCTGACGGTCCGTAAACGCCGCCCCGGAGAGCGTTCGACGTCTGTAAACTGTAGTGGAATTCGGAACACGTATTTAGGACGAGCGCAGGGGCCTCAATCGTCCTTCTTCTTTTCCACCTCGCGCAACAGCGCCGCCATGCGCGCCACCGGATCCGCCTCGCCATCGCCACTCGCTTCCCCCTCCGTGTCGTCGCCAAACAGGGCGGCGAATTTCGCCGCCGCGGCTTCCCCGGACAGGACCTTTCCGCCCTCCGCTGCACGGGGCACGGGTTCGAACCAGTCACAGAAGTTGGCGACCTCCGCCTCGCGCGGCGGCTCTGCCTGGTCCTCGTCGCACTTGCGCGACAGGCGGGGATTGTAATACCGACACATGCGACAGACGTGCAGATCGACACCGCACTGGCGACACGCCGAGCGGCGCGTGAGGGGCAGATCGTCGGGCGCGATGGGCGCGCCGCAACGCCAGCAGGAAAGTGGTTCTGCCATGCGCGGCTCCCTGTAACCAAGACCCTGTAAACTATAGCGTTATGTCGCGGGTCGGGCAAAAGCATGCATTGACTTGCCCGGCCCCCTCCCCAATAATGCCCGGCCGTCCATCAAAGCCACGACCCATCATGAGTGACCGCAAAGACAATATGCCTGACAATGCCGAGGCGCAGATCGCCGCCAGCGGCGCGCCTCTGTTCGATGCCTCCACCCGCGCGGAAATGGAACGCCGCCTGCGCGAATGCGAGCAACGCTTCCAGACCCTGCCGCCGAGCACCGACCTGCTGGAGCGCGCGCACCTGGAACTGGAGATCGCCGAGCTGATGCTCAACCTGCAACGCAACAGCGCCGCGTGGGAATACGCCCGTGGCGCCTTCACCACCTTCATCAAGCGTGAACAGTGGCAGGCGGCCACCGAGGCCTGCGACATCCTCTACCGCAGCGAACAACCCGCCTCCATCGTCGCCCTCGCCCACGGCGTCTGGCTGGCCGTCACCTATCCCGTGGACATCAGCCTGACCATCGGCATGCTGTCCAACATCGTCGACGAAACGCCGGATCACTCCGACGGCGCCGCAGTGGCCGCCGTCGTTGCGCATTACGTTGCCGACATGCGCGCGGTGGACGAAAAGCAGCACGAATCGGTGAGCTTCCTGAGCAGCAACCTCATCGCCCGCGTGGCACGCCGCCACAGCAACGTGGAGACCCAGGAGGAACTGGATGCCTGGCTGGACCGTCTCGAACTGCGCGACCCGGCCGTGTTCCTGCCGCGGCTTGGCAAGATCCTCGACATCATGGCCGAGGACAACTGGTGGATCGACCGCGACGAGCTGCGCGCAAGACTACCGGTGAACTGAAAAACATTTCCCATTGCAAAAGACGAGCTCAACCGCAAAGGACGCCAAGGACCGCAACGCAAATATCACTTCTATTCCCCTTTGCGTTGCTTTGCGGCCTTTGCGGTGAAATGTTTTTATCTGGCAGCAGGCAAGATCACGCAGGATGCAGGCCTTCACCGCTGTCGCGCCATGGCCCGTATATCTTCCTGAATGCCGCGCAGTCGGGCACGCAGTACCTCGCGAGTATCCTCGGACAGTTCGGCCGTACCGTCGAGCAAAACGGCAACGCGTTTCAGCATCGCATCGAGCAGGCGGTCGAGTTCCTCGAGCGGAATGTTCTGCACATCACTGCTCTCGCCAACCTCTCCCTGCGCCGTCGCCTCGATGCGACTGACGCTGGCATAGCGCGGGATCATGGCGCTCTGGTTGTCTGACTGGCGCACCGCCGTGAGCGGGCCGGTTTTGGTCCAGCGTTCCCCCTGGTATTCGAACTGGTCGCCGATATTGAGCTGCGGGAAGCGCATCCTGTCCTACTCCGAACTCAGCGCCGCCACCAGCGCCAGGTCGCCCGGGCGCACCGAGTCCACGTCGAACTTGCGCGCCGCCGCGGCCATGCGCGTCAGGGCCACCGACATGCTCATGGGCGGCGTATCGTCGCCCTTTTTCTGGCGATGGAAACGCACGGGGTTGATGCGCGCCACCACCAGGTTACGCAGGTATGGGGACTTGAAACCGCGCGCCTTGAGCTCGTCGATGAGATCCCTGACCATGTAGTCGATATCCAGCAGGCGTGCCGCCCAGCCTTCGCGCTGGCGCAGGCTGGCGCGCAGGGTCCTGTCGCTGAAGCGATCGATCTTGCGCAGAAAGGGATTGTAGGCGCTGCCGGCGAAACGCTTGTTGTCCTCGTAGATGATCCCCAGCGTGAGCAGCGACGGCGCCTCGAATTCGTTGGCGTAGTCCATCTCCTTCGCGCGCGGCCTGCGCTCGGCAATGTTGCGTGCCATGCGGATGACTTCGAGGCTCTTGTCCTTGAGGTTGTGTGCCTTCTCGGTATTCAGCGCCAGGATGCGGAAGGACAGATCCTCGTCGGGGGACACCAGCGCCGTGATCTGGCGCAGGCCGAGCATCTTTGCCGCGGCAAGACGGTGACGCCCGTTGGGCGTCCACAGGCTGCCGTCCTCGCCGCGCACCACGATGAGGGGATCGAGAAAGGCGCCGCTTTCCTCGATCTTCTCTGCCAGGCGCTTGACATGGGTGGGCGAGAGATCCCGCTGGAAGGGCGTCGGGTGCACGGCCTTGATGGGCAGGGCCGCCATGAGCATGGGCCGCCCGGAGAGCGGCTCGCGGTAGGCGCCGATGGGCGCGCCGCCGGCGGCGGTGACGTCCTCCACCAGTGAAGCCAGTTTCGCATCCTCGATATCGAGGACCATCTGCGCCGCGGTGAGGCCCTGCTTTTCCTTGCGCGGCGAGAGCTTGCCCTTTTTGCGCGTGCTTTTCTTTTTGGCGGTTTTCTTCTTCGCCTTTTTCCCTGCTTTCTTTTTCGCTGCCATCAGTCGGTCACTCAGTCAGTCAGAAAAATGGATTATATCGCTTCCCATGCGACTGGATTCCGGGCCTCGCTGCGCTCGCCCGGAATGACAAAAAGATTTTCTCCGTGCCCTTTGTGCCCTCTGTGGTTAAAACAGCCTCGCCCCTCGCCATCCGGTCCGCGTTACTCTAAGCTGTTTCCGGGCCTCGCTGCGCTCGCCCGGAATGACGACTGGAGTGAATCCCCCGTCATTCCGGAAAGGGCGAAGCCCTTGTCCGGAATCCATTCGCAAGCCGTATCAGTTGTCACAACAAATCTTCATACAGATCGCGCCACTCGGGATTATCCGATTCAATCAATCGGATCTTCCAGGCACGCTTCCATTTCTTGAGCCTCTTCTCTCGTGAAATGGCTGACAACATGGTTTCATGCGTTTCATACCACACCAACCGGTGTACATCATACTTTTTCGTAAAACCCTCAACCACGTTGTTCCGGTGTTCCCAGACACGCTTCACCAGGCTGGAGGTCACTCCGACATACAGCGTTCCATTCCTGCAACTGGCCAGCAGGTAGACACATGGTTGTTTCTCGAACATTGAGCTTTTCATCCTTCCATGGATTCCGGGCCTCGCTGCGCTCGCCCGGAATGACAAA
>JALTLF010000114.1 GCA_027005735.1 Chromatiales bacterium
TCGGCAGGCCACCGATACGAGAGGCATACGACATGCAAACGGCCAAGTCCCCTCCCCTCCTGCGCCGGATCCACGCCACCCTGGTGGCGCTGGAGACCATTCTGCAACGCGAAGCCGATTCCCTGGGTCGGAATGATCTGGACGCGCTGGCGACAATCACGCCGGAGAAACTCACCCTGTGCCGGGAACTGGAGGGCCTCGAGAAGGAACTGCAGGCCACGGCCCGCGCCGCCACCTGGCGCCACCTGCCCCTGTGGACGGACATCGCCCGGCTGTTCCAGACCTGCCAGCGCCACAACCGGCGCAATGGCATGGTGGTGGTACGCAAGCGCCACGACGTGGCGACGCTGCTCGCCACCCTGCACGGCCAGAACGGCGCCGAGCGCGCCACCTACGACCGCAGCGGGGACGCCCGGCATACGGGCAGCGGCGGTGATCTCCTCGCCAGCGCCTGAGGGCCTCCGTGACCCGCAGCACAGTGTGATGGTGGAGCGACCCGCAGGCCGATGTTAAACTGGCGGCCTGCCCCGGTAGCTCAGCTGGATAGAGCAACCGCCTCCTAAGCGGTAGGTCGGACGTTCAAATCGTCTCCGGGGCGCCAGGCTCCGCCGCCACTTCCTCCGCGCCGGCGGCTTCCTCGATACGCGTCATCCCCGGCTGCCAGCGGTAGCGGGCGGTGACCACGTTGCCGCGCTCGTTGAATTCCAGCGTCTCGCAGCGGGCCCGCACCAGCGACAGACCGCGACCGCTGTAGCCGTCATTGTCCTCGAGGTGCGGCCGCAGAGCATTGACGTCGAAACCGGCGCCGCTGTCTTCCACCCGCACCTCGAGCACCCCCTCGCCGTCCTCGGCGCGGTGGCTGAGGGTCAGGCCGAGCCGTCCCTCCCGCAGCGCCGCGAGGCGCGCCTTCTTGAGTTCGTAGAAACGCATGAAGCCCTCGCCGTCGGCCTTGATGGCCGAATCCAGCTCCAGCAGGCCATGGTCGAGGGCATTGGCGAAGAGTTCGCTCAGGATGGAGAAGATGTGCTGACGGAAAGGCGCCAGCCCCTGGATCTCCTGGATCAGGTTCATCACCAGGGGAACGGGGTTGACGCGGCGCAGGCTGTCGGCCTCCAGCTCGAGGCTGAAACGCCAGTTGGTGGGCGCGGAAACATCGGCCGATT
>JALTLF010000115.1 GCA_027005735.1 Chromatiales bacterium
CTTGTATGTTACCCCCATATGTTATTTCATATAGTTTTGGCATGGCAGGCCGATTGCGTCCAGGGCAACAACCCGTCGCGGAGCCAGGGTCGTCATGCCATTCTCTGTTCAACCCGAACAACTGCCTGGGCCATTTCGATGAGTCCGTATCTTAGCAAGACCGGGAGTCGGAGGTAATAACGATGACGAAGGGCACAGCACAATTTGTTGGCATTGATGTTTCCAAACAACACCTGGATGTCGGCTTTTATCCCGCCGGGCGACACTGGGAGGAGCAATATGATGAAGCGGGCATATTACGCCTGACGAAGCAGCTGAGCGAGCAGCCAGTAGAGCTGATCGTGGTGGAAGCCACCGGCGGTTTGCAAATCCCGCTAGTGGCCTCGCTGGTCGCAGCCAGTTTGCCTGTTGTGGTGGTCAACCCGCGTCAGGTGCGTGACTTTGCCAAAGCCTTGGGGCAACTGGCCAAAACTGATCGGCTTGATGCACTGGTGTTGGCGCGCTTTGCCGAGGCGGTGCGCCCCGAACTGCGGCCGGTGCGTGATGAACTGTCACAGCATCTGGCCGCGCTGATGGCGCGCCGCCGGCAACTGATGGAGATGCTGGTGGCCGAGAAAAACCGCCTGCACAGTGCGCTCAAGCCCCTGCGTAAGCCCATCAAGACACACATCGCCTGGCTGCAACGCCAGCTCAAGCAAATCGACAGCGACCTGGACAGCGCCATCCGCGCCAGTGCGCACTGGCGCACGCAGGAAGACATCATTCGCAGCGTGCCGGGAGCCGGACAAGGACTGGCGCGCACCCTGATTATCGATTTGCCGGAACTGGGGCAACTCAACCGCCGCCAGATCAGCGCGCTGGTTGGTCTGGCTCCTTACAACAAGGACAGTGGACACAGCCGGGGCCGTCGCGCCATCTGGGGAGGCCGCGCGCATGTGCGCGCCGCCTTGTACATGGCGGCGTTGTCTGCATCACGTTGTAATCCGGTCATCCGACCGTTTTATCAACGCCTGCGGCAACAGGGGAAACCATTCAAAGTGGCGATTACCGCTTGCATGCGAAAACTGCTGGTGACGATCAATACCATGGTGAAAAACCAGACGCCTTGGCAAGCTGTGGCGGCGGATCAGGCTTGACTTTCAACACAACTGCT
>JALTLF010000116.1 GCA_027005735.1 Chromatiales bacterium
CGAGGATGTTCCTGTTCCCCTCTTTGCAAAGAAACCTACTTGGCCAGTCTGGATCTGTCAAGCGCAGCAGGGGGCAAAGTGTCCCCCACCGGCCGGGCGAGCGCGTGTTTCTGAGCAGGCCGTCACGCTGACGGCGCCTGCCCTGCTCAGGGAAGAATGGGGCTCTCTCGCACGGTTTCGATGAAGGCCTCGGCCACGGGATGGTTCATGTGGTTGCGGCGACCTGCACGTGGAAGAGTTCGCCGCGCCTGACGTGTTCGCGCACGGCGAAGCGTGGCAGGAAGCTGACGTGCTTGCCATGCCCGAGCATCTCGATGATGGCATCGGTGGCGCCTACTTCCAGCGCCACGTCGAGCGGGCCGAGGCCGAGCTGGGCCAGGGCCTCGTCCAGGGCGACGCGCGGCGAAGAGCCCTTTTCGCGCAACACGTACTGTAGTTGCGACAGATCCTCGGCCGGCAGATTGCCCTCGCGTGCCAGGCGGTGACCGGCGCCACAGACCAGCCACAGCTCGTCGTCGGCCCATTTCTGCTCCAGCACGTCGGGGTGGTCCGGCGCGCTCTCCAGCAGGGCGAGGTGGGTGCTGGCCGTGGCAAGCCGCGCCTGGATATTGCGGCTGTAGGCCAGCCGGCTCTCGATCCTGAAATGGGGGTGGAGTTCGGCGAAACGCATCAGCAGATCGGGGAGCAGCCTCTCGCCGATGGAGAAGGTCACCTCCAGGCGAATGCTGTTCCGCCCACGCCGCATGTATTGCAGCTCTTCCTGCAGGGCGCGCTGGCGATCGAGTACCAGTGCGGCGAGGGCATAGACCTTGTCCCCGGCGGGGGTGAGGCGCAGGCGGCCACCCACGCGTTCCATGAGGGGCAGGCCGTAGCACTCGTCCAGGGCGTGCAGCCGCTTGGTCACCGCCGGCTGGCCGATGTTCAGGACGCGGGCGGCAGCCGAGGTGGACCACGGCATCGCCCAGTGAGCCCCCTCGCATTGCGGGCAGCGACACATGCGTGGTCGAAAAAAAACCCCGCGGGAGCCGCGGGGTCTTCATGTTACGGATATGTTTCCGTGGTGGTTCAGCTCTGGGGCGTGACCTGCGTGGCCTGTGGCCCCTTGGGGCCATCCTCGACGCCAAAGCTTACGGCCTGGCCTTCCTGCAGAGT
>JALTLF010000117.1 GCA_027005735.1 Chromatiales bacterium
TGGCCATGTTCTACGGTGTCATCTATTATTTCAGCGTCAGCAACACGCCCAAGGGCTCCACCTATTTCAAGCCGAAAAAGACCGGCGCCATGGAAGTCACCAACGGCGCGGATCTCCTGCTCTACATTGTCATGAACATTCCCCTCTTCCTGGCACTGGGCCTGCTCACCTGGAAGCTCTCGCCGGCCGCCATGGGGCTCATCGACGAAGCCACCACCTGGATCATCTACCTGGTGCTGGGCGGGCTCTACCTGCTGCAGGTGTGGAAGATCTGGCACATCAACGGTCACGTGCTGAAGACGCCGGTGCCGGCGATCCAGCGCTACAAGTTCAAGCAGGTGGCCATCCTCGATTTCGCCTACCTCGTCACCTTCGGCACCGAGCTGGCGGTGGTCTCCATGCTCGCCATGTTCTACGTCAACTGGTTCGACGTCCCCAAGGTCACCGCCGCGCTGCTCGCCGGGATCTATCCCTTCATCAACCTGGTAGCGCGCCCCGGCGGCGGCTGGATCAGTGATCGCATCGGTCGCAAGCGCACCCTGGCCATCGTCTTTGCTGGTATCGCAGCGAGCTTCCTCCTGCTGGGCCTGGTGGACCCGTCCTGGCCGGTGGGGCTGGTGGTGGCCATGACCATCGTCGGCGGGATCTTTTCCAAGGCCGGCTCCGGCGCTGTGTATGCCATGGTGCCACTGGTGCAGCGCCGCATGACCGGGCAGATCGCCGGCATGGTGGGCGCCTTCGGCAACGTCGGCGGGGTGCTCTTCCTGACCATGAATTCGCTGGTGCCCTACGACCAGTTCTTCCTGTTCATCGGCATCGTCGCTGCCTTTGTCCTGCTGCTGGTGCTGGCCTTCCTCGAAGAACCCCGGGGCCAGACCGCGGAGATCATGCCCGATGGCACGGTACAGATGATTGATGTAAGTTAGGCGCTTCCCCGGCCCGATCCCGGAAAGCACCTTCATGCCACTCGTCATCCAGCACGCACAATACAGCAGCGCCGGCATCAAGCCGGTCAACGAGGACGCCTGCGGCATCCAGGTGCCCGAGGAGCCCCTGCTCACCACCAAGGGCATTGCCGCGGTGCTGGCGGACGGCATGAGCGCCAGCGAGGCCGGGCGCGAGGCCAGCGAGGCCTGCGTGCGCGGCTTCATCTCCGACTATTATTCCACCCCCGAATCCTGGACCGCGCGTACCTCGGTGCACAAGATCCTCAGCGCCCTCAACCGCTGGCTGTTCGGCCAGGGGATCCGCGTGCACAACACGCACAAGGGCATGGTCACCACCATCAGTATCATCATCCTCAAGTCCAGCTCGGCGCACATCTTCCACGTGGGCGACACGCGCATCTACCGCCTGCGCGACGGTGCGCTGGAGCTGCTGACCAACGACCACCGCGTGGAAGTGGCGGACAACAAGTCCTACCTGACGCGCGCGCTGGGCATCGACCTCAGCCTGGAAGTGGACTACCGGCGGGAAATCACGGAGGTGGGCGACCTTTTTCTCTGCGTCACCGACGGTATCTACGACTTTCTCGGCGACGAGCAGATCCGCCAGACCCTGCGCGAACACGCCGACGATCTCGACACTGCCTGCCGCGAGCTCGCCGAGAGGGCACTGGCCAACGGCTCGGACGACAACCTCTCCTGCCAGTTGCTGGCCATCACCGAGCTGCCCGGCGAGAGCCAGAACGAGTTCTACCAGAAACTCACCGAACTGCCCTTCCCGCCCCCGCTGGATGCCGGCATGGTGCTGGACGGATTCCGCATCGTCCGCCCGCTGTTCGCCAACAAGCGCACCGAGATCTACCTTGCCCATGACACCATCAACGACCGGGAAGTGGTCATCAAGGCGCCGTCAGTGAACTATGCCGACGATCCCGACTACATCAACCAGTTCCTGCACGAGGAATGGGCCGGACGACGCATCAACAACCCGCACGTGTTGAGGACGCTGGATATCGACCGCAAGCGGCAGTTCATCTACTACGTCACCGAACACATCGAAGGCCAGACCCTGCGCCAGTGGCAACAGGACCACCCGCAACCGCAACTGCACACGGTGCGCGACTTCGCCGAGCAGATCGCCAATGGCCTGCGCGCCTTCCACCGCCTGGAAATGATCCACCTGGACCTGAAGCCCGAGAACGTCGTCATCGACCGGGACGGCACCCTGAAGATCATCGACTTCGGCTCCACCCGCATCGCCGGTATCGAGGAAATCGAAACCCCCTTCGATACCGACAACGTGCCGGGCACGGTCAACTACACCGCGCCGGAGTTGATCCTCGGGCAGCCGCCGAGCAACCGTTCCGACATCTACTCCCTGGGCGTCATCATCTATGAACTGCTCACCGGCAAGCTGCCCTACCACAAGCCGGTGACGCTGCGTAACTACCGCCAGCTACGCTACGTCTCCGCCCGCGAGCGCAACGAGGCCGTCCCCGTGTGGATGGACCGCGCCCTTGAAAAGGCGGTAAAGATCGATCCCAATCTGCGCTACGGCCTGCTCTCCGAATTCATCCACGACCTCAAGCAGCCCAACCCTGCCTTCCTGCGCAAGGACTTCGTGCCCCTGGCCCAGCGCGACCCCCTCCGTTTCTGGAAAGGCTTCTCGCTGCTCATGGCGATCCTCAACCTTCTGCTGGTGCTCGCCCTGCTGCGCTAAACCCACCCGCGGGATCGGCCCCCTCACCCCGGCCCTCTCCCCCCAAGGGGGGAGAGGGGGAAGGAAATCAGCCAGCGTGCGGGCGCGAAACAGCCGTCCCCCCGTCCTCAGGGCCGCGCCGCCATGGAGAAGGTGAGACCGGAGGTCGAGAGGCTGGCCTGGGCCATGGCGGTGGTAGAGCGAAGCAGGATCCCCGAGCCGAGGGACAGGGCGGGGATCAAAATCCTCGCACCTCGCCGCTTCCCTGCCCGCGAGCACGATTCACCCACGAAACGCAGGTAAACCGAGGCCAAACTGACACAAACAGCGCGGGTATTCACCCTGTCCATCCGACCAACGGGAACTTGCCCTCGCATTTAGTGACTATACTCCTGAGTGAAGCAGTCAGAAATCGACCAACCGAATCCAACATGTTTGGAAGGAGGGTGTCATGAGAAGACGGCTGTACTTTGTTCTCCCCGACGTGACCACCGCGAAGACCGTCCACGACGAGCTGCTGCTCGCCCGCATCGAAGAACGTCACATGCACTTTCTCGCCCGTGACGACCAGGATCTGCGGGGTCTGCCCGCTGCGGGCCTGTTGCAGAAGACCGACGTCGTTCACGGTACGCAGATGGGCTTTACCATCGGCGGCGCTACCGGCATCGTCATGGGGATCCTGACCACCATGTTCTTTTTCGCCGAGTACAACATCAGCGGCCTGGTTGTCCTGTGGATGGCGGCGGCCGGCGCCATCATCGGCGCCTGGTCATCCAGCATGATCGCGGTCAACGTGCCCAACTCGCGCCTGCGCGCCTTCCAGAAGGACATCGAAACGGGCCACGTGCTGCTGATGGTGGATGTCCCCGCCTCGCGCACCGAGGAAATCAGCGACGCCATCCGCAAGCACCATCCCGAAGCCGACATGCATGGTGTCGAACCCACCATCCCGGCATTTCCCTGATCCGGCGGCGGTCAGCCCCGGCTGACCGCCCCGCTCACCTCCAGCACCGTAACTCTCCTCCCTTTTTCCTGCTTTATTTCAATAGTTTAGCGGTCCCGCCGCGCCTTCCCGACTTTCCCGCGCGCGCCGCTCAACCTTTGCCGCGCCATGCCGATTAAAGGGTGGTAAACAAAGGGGAAATAGGCTTCCGGCCCCGGCACAAGCCATCAGAACGAGAACCATGACGACGCAGATCCTCATATGTGACGATTCCAGTTTCGCGCGCAAGCAGATCGCCCGGTCGCTGCCCACCGACCGGGATCTGGAGATCGCCTACGCGCGCAACGGCGTGGAAGGGCTAGAAGCCCTGCGTGCCGGCAAGGGCGAGTTGCTGTTTCTTGATCTCAACATGCCGGAGATGGACGGCTACCAGGTCTTGCAGACCATCCGCGAGCAGAACATCCACACGGCCGTGGTGGTGGTCTCCGGCGACGTCCAGGCTGAGGCCCAGCAACGTGCCCGTTCCCTGGGTGCCCTGGAGTTCATCAGGAAACCCGTGCGGCCCGAGGCAATCCAACATATCCTGGATGACCCGCGTATCCGCGCACACCTCGAAGCGCGCAAGGACGCCGCCTTCGGCCCGCAACAGCGCGATGCCTTTCAGGAGATCACCAACATCGCCATGGGCCAGGCCGCCGCCATGCTGGCCGAGGTACTGGGCGAGTTCGTCATCATGCCCATCCCCAATGTCAACATGCTGGAGGTCAGCGAGCTGGCCATGACGCTGACCAACGTCGCCGAGGACGAGTCCGTGTCGGCGGTCTGCCAGGGTTTCATGGGCGACCGCATCACCGGGGAGGCGCTGGTGATCTTCAACGACTCGAGTATTGCGGATATGCGCCACTTGCTCCAGTATGAGGAAATCGGAAGCAACAATGGCGATGTGGAAGTACTCATGGATGTCTCCTCCATGCTCTGCGGCGCCTGCCTGAAGGGGATCTCGGATCAGCTCGACGTCAACTTCAGCCAGGGGCATCCCGGCATCCTCGGACAGCACATCAAGATCGATCGCCTCTTCGAACAAAACCATAAGAAATGGAAAAAAACCCTGGCGGTGGAAATGGTCATCTCCATCGAGAACCGAAACATCCACTGCCACATCCTTTTGCTGTTCACCGAGGACTCCGTGCCGCGCCTGGCAAAGCTCCTCTCCTTCCTGGACGAGCAGCCATGAGCGCAAGCACCAGCGGACTCAACGACCTTTACTGGATGATGGGCATGATCGACTCCATCAATGTCGGACTGGCCGTCATCGACGACAATTACACGATCAAGGTCTGGAACCGCTTCATGGAAAACCGCAGCGGGCGACACCCTGCCGATGTCATCGGCAATAACCTCTTCGACCTTTTCGACGAAATCCCGCAGCAATGGTTCAAGCGCAAGATCCTGCCGGTATTCAAGATGCAGACGCGCTCATTTATCACCTGGGAACAGCGCCCCTACCTGTTTCGCTTCAATACCAACCGCCCCATCACCGGATCAAGCGAAGTGATGTACCAGAACATCACCATCATCCCCCTGCCCTCCACAGACGGCAGCGTGCGCCAGATCGGGATCATCGTCTATGATGTCACGGAAACCGCCGTTGGCAAACTGGAACTCAAAGCCGCAAACGAAGAACTTCAGAAACTCAGCCGAACAGACGGCCTCACCCAGCTAAACAACCGTGCCTACTGGGAAGAATGCCTGCAAC
>JALTLF010000118.1 GCA_027005735.1 Chromatiales bacterium
ACCTCGGTGGGATAGGCGGTGATGAAAGTGGGGTCCATGAGGCGGTGCTCGACGGTCTTCTCGAAGATCTCGATCTGCACCTTGCCCAGCCCCCAGCTGTCCCTGACCTCGATGCCCAGGCGCTCGGCGTGGCGGCGTGCGCTACCGAGATCATCGATATCCGCGGCGCTGATGTCTTCGTTGAAATGCAGGATGGAATCGCGCACCGTCATGCGCGTGAAGGGCTTGCCGAAGTCATAGGTATCGCCCTGGTACTGGATCTGCGTGGTGCCCAGCACGTCCTCGGCCAGGCCGCGCAGGAGTTCCTCGGTGAGATCCATCAGCATGTGGTAATCCGCGTAGGCCTCGTAGAATTCCAGCATGGTGAACTCGGGGTTGTGGCGCGTGGACAGGCCCTCGTTACGGAAGTTGCGGTTGATCTCGTAGACCTTCTCGAAGCCGCCCACCACCAGGCGCTTGAGGTAGAGCTCCGGCGCGATACGCAGGAAGAGATCCATGTCCAGCGCGTTGTGATAGGTGGTGAAGGGCCGCGCCGTGGCGCCGCCGGGGATCACCTGCATCATGGGGGTCTCCACCTCGAGGAAGCCCCGCTCGTTGAAGAACTTGCGAATGTAGAAAATGATCTCCGTGCGCAGACGGAAGGTGCGGCGCGACTCCTCGTTCATGATCAGATCGAGGTAGCGCTGGCGATAGCGTGTCTCGGTATCGGTAAGCCCCTTGAACTTCTCCGGCAGGGGACGCAGCGACTTGGTCAGCAGGCGCAGCTCCTCCACCTTCACCGACAGCTCACCGGTTTTGGTCTTCATCAACACGCCCTCGGCGCCAATGATGTCGCCGATGTCCCATTTCTTGAACTGTTCGTTGTAAAAGCCCTCCGGCAGGCTGTCGCGTTGCACGTAGAGCTGGATGCGCCCGGACATGTCCTGGATATGGGCAAAACTGGCCTTGCCCATGATACGGCGCAGCATCATGCGCCCGGCCACGCGCACGCGAATGTTGAGCTTCTCCAGTTCCTCGTTGCTCCTGTCGCCATACTCGGCGTGCAACTCGCCCGCCATGACGTTGCGACGGAAATCATTGGGAAAGGCGATGCCGTTTTCGCGCAAGGCGGCAAGCTTCTGGCGCCGCTCGGCGATGAGTCGGTT
>JALTLF010000119.1 GCA_027005735.1 Chromatiales bacterium
ACAGCCGCGGTCGCTCCGGACGTGGCCCAGGTCAGCTTCTCGACCGCCGGTCTCACCTTCTCCTGCCCTCTCGCGACACTAAATATGTGTTCCGAATACCCGATCACCCTGGAATAACCGGATTGCCTCGTTTTCCTGTCTCTCTCCGGGGCAAGGTTTACGGACACGCGGTACATACGTCCCTGTACGCTCGACAGCCGCTTCCCTGCGGCTGACGGTCCGTAAACCTTGCCCCGGAGAGAGTTCGCACCTGTCAACTGTACCGGAATTCGGAACACGTATTTAGTGCATCCTGCACGTCGTCCCTGCGGCTGACGGTCCGTAAACACTACCCCGGTGAGAGCCTGATGTCGGTAAACTGTAGTAGAATTCGGAACACGTATTTAGATCTGTGAGCCGTGCACCTTCAGCCGCGGCACGATAGCCATGGCGAAAGCCGGTACCGCCAAAGATCCCGCTCAGAAATCCCGTTGCAGGCCGGCCTGGGCGGAGCGGCGTAACATGATCTGGTGAATGTCGCGGATATTGCGCACCCACGGCGACCACTTCTGCAACTCCGGCGGCAGATCGTCGATGGCCGCACGCGCCTCGCTGACCGAGGGGAAGGCGCCATAGACGAGGGCAAACCATTCCTGTCCTTCGCGCATGCTGCGGTAAAAACCGGCCTTGCCGCGGAGGTTGTTTTCCTCGTAGTACTTTTCGATCAACTCGCGGTTGCGGCTGCTGGCCAGTTGCAGGGTGTAGTAGTCGCCCTGCTGGTTGAAGACCCAGTTCTCCGCCTCGCTGTCGAAGGCCACCGCCGGTTTCGCGGTGGCAACAGCGACCCTTGCCACGCCCGAGGCGGCGGGAGTGCGAGGTCTGCTGTTGGGTCTGACACTGGCGTGATTGAGCTGCTGGTAGGCCGCTACCAGGCCGTGTTCGGCGGCGGCACGGAGCCAGCGTCGCGCCTCGATCTCGTTGCGCGCCACGCCCAGCCCACGAGAGTAGAGCATGGCGATGTTGTACTGGGCCACGACGTCGCCTTCATCCGCCAGCGCCTTCCACAGGCCAAGGGCGCGGAGATAATCGCCGTTGTTGGCGGCCTCCACCGCCAGGCTGCGGGTGTCGGCCTGCGCCGTGGCGAGAAAGAAGGCAAAGGCCAAAGTGAGTAGAACGCTCAGTCCCTTATGCATCGGTCATTCCTGCTGTAGGCTCGTTTACCAAATTTTGCATCATCTGGTACGGGACAGCATTGCCGCTTCGCTCAGGCGTTGACGGGAACCCCCTGACCGGTATTCCGAAGCCCCAGGTCGATGACCTTCAGCCAGTCGCCGAACAGCCGGTTGAGCTGCCGCTTCTCGGTGATCCGCATGTCGCGCGGATCACGGCGCGGATAGACCGGCTGGCGCCGACCAAGATACTGGTAGTCCAGCACCTCGGCAAGTCCGGCATCCCGGTAGATCCTGACGCTGACGACGAAATCGTCCAGCAGCGGGTGATGCTGGCGCAGGCGGCAGTGGATATCCAGGGTCAGCGTGTAGCGAAAGCGCTCGACGACGCGCAAGCACAGCTCCTGGTGCCCAATGCGGCCTTGCCAGCAGTCCTGCTCCCCGCTGAAAAAGGCGGGAAACAGGCCGCGCAACAGGCCATAGTTGTGTTCGTACAACCACATGGGGTTGCGCGAGCGGGACTGCGGAATCGAGTGCGTCAAACCTGTACGTCCTGGCTCAGGGTCTGTCGGAAGAACACACCGTACCATAAGAAATATCGGCAGCACAGCGACGTTCTTTACTCGTTATTCCATTTTAAGTCGTTGTTTTTATGTTACTTTTTTTGGACGTCAAAAAACCCGGTGGCCTGACGGCGCCGCGCGCCGTCGGACCACCGGGCTCAGTGCGGGCCTCGCGCCGGATCAGGAGGTGCCGAAGATGGATTCCAGCCGATCCAGGTCGTTGATCACCTGCCAGCTACCGCCGCCCTCCTCCACCTTGCGCTGCCAGTCGGCCAGGCGATCGAGGTACTCGCGGGGATCGACGTTGTCACTGCGCAGCTTGGTGACATTGACGGCAATGACGTTGAAGCCGTTCAGCTGCAGGGGGATGTCACGCACATAGCCTTCCGGGATCTCCTCCTTGAGATCGGAGAAGATGATGATGGTCTTCTTGCCCGGGTTGCGTTCGTTGAGATATTCCACCGCCTGTAACAGGCCGCCGGTAATATCGGTGAAGCGGCTGGGCCGGACCTGCTTCATGTGTTTGAGGATCACCTCCCGAAACTCGCGTTTCTGGGCATTGGCCCGGCTGGGGCGATCATCGAAGGTCTTCTTGAACCAGATGTCCTTCTCGCTGAAGCTGGCCGTATCGATGCTGGCGACGGCGAAACTGTCCCCCGGTTTGAGTTCGGCCAGCACGTAATTGATGATGCGCTGGGCCTGGTCCAGTTCCTTCGTATAGGTGCCCGAGGTATCGAGCAGCATGTAAACACCATGGTCCAGCGATACGTCACGCTCCGTGCAGGACGTGGCCAGGAATGCGCCAGACAACAGCAACAGCAGGCCAGGCAAATATTTCCCCCTCATGCGGCTTTCCCCCCCAAGTTTACCGTTGTATTTGTCCGTTCTGTTTCATCACCCGCCTCGGTCTTTCCCCTGATCATCTTCTCGACCCACAGGGGCGCAAAGATGATGAAGTCATAGACATGCACCAGCGCCAGACCGGTGTAGCGCGCCACGTTGCCGATCAGCCGCACGAACCAGGACAGCGTCCGCAGCAGGCTGACGCCGAGAATGCCCAGCACGGTACGCGAGGAGTGCACGAAGGTCTCGAGCGGGATGGCCACGAAGGCGATGGCAAAGGGCAGGATGAAGCCCAGCCCCATCTGCGCCCCGGTGGTGATCCAGCGGAAGGACTCGGACACCACGGTGGCCTCGCCGGTGCCGCGCAGGGCCTCGCGGGTGGCCTCGAGATCTTCGAGCATCAGTTCACGCATGAAGGCGAGACCGGCCTCGACGCATGCAAGAATGGTCAGGATCGTGAACGTTATCCAGATCATGCGGATGCGCATCTTGTCGTCCAGCGCCCCGATGACGGGAAACAGCCGCGTGATACGCAGGGACTCGAGCAGGAACAGCCCCATGGCCAGTTCAACGAGAATAATGACCAGTGCAGCCACGCTGGACACGGGGATACCGAGAACCGCCCGCTTGGCGGGCACCATTTCCGACATGGGCAGGGCGATGAGCTGGAAGTTGACAAAGGCCGCCGCCATGGCGATGGCCAGCACCAGGGCCGAGATGAAGAAATTCTTCATCGAGGACGACGACAGGGTGCGCAACGCACGATCCGTACCCTTGAGGATGTTCTCGTATTCGTCCATGTGTCGATCGATGGACTTGGATCGGTCCAGCAGGCTGTTGATATTCTTGTCCACCTTGCCAAGGATCTGTATCTGCTTGCGCCAGTGCGGCATCATCTTGTTGAGGATCTGGTGGCGCTTGTGGCTGGACTTGCGGTATTCCTCGGTGGCAATGGTGTTGGCCTTGACCAGCGAAGCGTGAATGTCCTCGAGGATATTGGCCACGCTGGGATCACCCTTGGCACTGGGAATCTTGGCCACCGCCTCCACGGCCTTGACCCAGCCCGGCGGCGATGGCGGCACCTCCGTACTCTGCTGGAAGTCTTCGTCGATACGCGTGATCTCCTCGGTCAGTTTGCGATGCAGGGCCGGGTACTCCGCCAGGTCGCGCCGCACCGTCGTATCGATGCGCTCAAATTCCCGCGCCACATCACGCTCGGCCTCTTCCCGACCTGCCGCCAGCAGGACTTCGCGATTGCGCTCAGCGAGCAGTTTCTCCGCCTTGTGCAGTGAATGGGAGGTCAGGCGCATGGCATTGTGAACAACCCGGCTGATGGACAAGATACCGCGATGTGCATGCTCACGCGCGAAATATAGCACGGTGATGACACCAACAATAATACCCAGTGTCATCCAGGGTGAACCGCTTATGCCGCTCATGAGTTCCGAAAACATGCCGACCTCCCACTCAGGTCATTGAGTTTGTTTACTTGTGCAATCACCTTAAAGTGTCGGCGGCATTCTGATCTCCGACCGACAATACTACCCCGGAGGAACATTCTGGATTTACCATGGAAGCCACTGAATGCGGATCAGAACGCCGTCCCCCATCGACTGGCTCTGGAACCCCTTTATGAGGTACCGACCATATATATAGCCCATACATAATGACAGTCACGCTCATCCTGGCAAGGGGGTTCCCTTCCAGAATGTGAACTGCTACCTGTTTTGAAACAAAACCGAGGCATGTTCCTGCAGGCGCGCACGCAGTCGCAGGTGCGCCTGGCTGAGCAGCTGGCTGACGCGGGATTCGCTGACCCCCAGCATGGCGCCCACCTCGCGCAGGTTCATCTCCGCATCGTAATAGAGACTGATGATCAGGCGTTCGCGGTCAGGCAGGCTGGCTATGGCATTCACCAGATGCTTGTGTATCTGCCCCTTCTGTACCGACTCGAAGGGGTTGGCGTCCCCGTCCTTGAGCAGGGTTCCCAGGGTTTCATCGGTGATGCCCACTTCCTCGAAGTTGAGGATGCGACAGGTGCTGGTATCCTGCAGGATCCGGTAGTATTCCTGGATATCGACACCCAGTTCCTGCGCCACTTCTTCGTCACGGGCATCGCGTCCGGTGGCATTCTCGATGCGTTGAATGGCGTCGGCGAGATCGCGCGCCTTTCGGTGCACCGACTTGGGCGCCCAGTCGTTGCGACGCAGTTCGTCGAGCATGGATCCGCGTACCCGGATAGTGGCATAGGTTTCGAAACTCGCCCCCTGGGAACGGTCGTACTGGCGCGCAGCATCCAGCAGCCCCAGCATGCCGGCCTGGATGAGGTCGTCCACCATGACGCTGGGAGGAAGGCGTGCGGAGAGATGGTAGGCGATGCGCTTGACCAGCGTGGCATGCTTCTCCACGAGGGCGTTGGCATCGATACCCAGCCCCTGCATGTAGGCGCGCTTGCCCGCTCGCGACATGTATTCTCCCTCCGGCTCGGCGCGGCGACACGGAATATATACCGCACCCTTCCCTCTGCATCGGTAGCGAGTCTGCGATCTTTAACAAAACCCCGGCACTATTTCAGATTATGCTGATTTACTGACATACATTCATTTGGCAAGTTTCAACACCCTGGCGGGAACCTGCCCCAGGGGCACCACCTGATCGGCGGCGCCGAGCTTGACCGCCTCGCCGGGCATACCCCAGACGACACTGGTGGCCTCGTCCTGGGCGATGGTGGGCGCCCCGGCTTCCTGGAGCTCCTTGAGCCCGCGAGCACCATCGTCCCCCATGCCGGTGAGGATCACGCCAATGGCATTGGAACCAGCATTCTGCGCCACGGAGCGAAACAGCACGTCAACACTGGGTTTGTGACGGTTTACCGGCGGACCGTCGTTGAGCCGGCAGATGTAGCGCGCGCCGTCGCGTTCCACCACGAGATGCTGGTCCCCCGGGGCGATATACACATGACCGGGGACGATCTGCTGCCCGTCACTGGCCTCATAGACGGTCATGGGGGAGCAGCCATCCATGCGTTTGGCGAAGGGAGCCGAAAAGGCCGCGGGGATATGCTGGGTGATGACGATGCCGGGAGAGTCCGGCGGCATACTCACCAGTACCTCGCGGATGGCTTCGGTGCCGCCGGTGGAGGCGCCGATGGCGATGATCCTGTCCGTGGTGCGGAAACGACGCGGTACCCTGCCCTTCTCGAGGACGGCATCGGCACTGAGCTTCGGCGCGATATCGCCGTTGCGCACCACGGCACGGTCGGCGAGGGCCCTCACCCTGGCGCCTGCCGCCGCCTTGACCTTAGCGATGATCTCGGCGCTGTAGTCTTCCAGACCGTGCTTGACGTCGAGCTTGGGCTTTTCGACGAAATCGACGGCGCCCAGCTCCAGTGCCTCCAGGGTAATGTCCGCGCCCGCTTCGGTGAGCGAGGAAATCATCACCACCGGCATGGGACGCAGACGCATGATATTGCGCAGGAAAGTCACCCCATCCATGCGCGGCATCTCCACATCCAGGGTGAGGACATCGGGATTATGCTTCTTGATCTTGTCGCGGGCGATATATGGATCGGCGGCAGTATCCACTACCTCGATACCGGGATCCGATGACAGGATCTCGGTGAGCACCTGCCGCACGAGGGCAGAATCGTCGCATATCAATACACGTATGCTGGCCATGAAATAGTCGCCCGTCTGGTTCCAGTCTAGAAAAGTTCCACGTCGCCGCCGGCCGGCTCTGTCTTGATCCTGTCGAGGTAGCTGGCCTCGCGTTCGGCAATGGTTCGGGTATGCATGCTGCGCAACTTCTTGACCCTGACCTTTCCGGTCTTCGGGTAGTAGATGACTTTGCGAGGATAGATGTCGCCCAGATCCTCGGCTGCCAGTTCCAGCCCCTCGGTTTGCACATAGTCACGCACGAAATCGATATTGCGGTTCCCCACGTCGATGGTCGTCATACCACTGATCACCTTTCCGCCACCAAACAACTTTACCTCGAGATTATGGCGAGAACCGCCGTTCTTCAGGATCTCGTTGATCATCTTTTCCATGGCGAAGTTACCAAAGCGTGTGGATTCCTCCAACTGACCGCCCCATTGCGACGTCTCATTTCGGTTAACCGGCAACATGAAGTGATTCATGCCGCCAACGCCAAACACCTTGTCACGAATACAGGCAGATACACAGGAGCCAAGTACTGTGACGATCACCTCTTCGTTGACCGTGACATAAAACTCGCCCGGCAGTATCTTGGCGGCAATACAACCCGTGGCATTGTCCCAGTATCGCTTGATGTGCTCGAAGCCGGGCAGACAGCGGGGCAATTCCCTTTGTAGCGCTTCCTGCATGACTCAAACCTTCCGCCGATAAATGGTCCGTCCAAGGAGCTCAAAACGGTCACTGACCTTGTACAAAGATTCAGAATGCCCGATAAACAGGTGCCCATCCGGCGTCATGATATCCGCATAACGTGAAAACAGCTCCCGCTGTGTATCCTTGTTGAAATAGATCACTACGTTACGACAGAAAATGATGTCGAACGGACCCTTCATGGGCCATTCGTGCAGGAGATTCAGCTGCTTGAATGTAATGAGCGACTGCAGTTCCGGGGAGACGCGCACCATGCCGGCGTATTCGCCTCGGCCGCGACGAAACCAGCGCTTCTGCCGTCTTGCGTTGATTCCATTGACACGTTCTTCCGTATAGATCCCGGCTGCGGCGCGATTGACCATGTTGTAGTCGAGATCCGTGGCCAGGATACGAATATCCCAGTTTCTGATCTGCGGCACCGATTCGAGGACTGTCATGGCAATGGTGTAGGGTTCCTCGCCGGAGGAGCAACCGGCCGACCAGATACGTATGCGTCTGTCAGTTTTGGTTTCCAGTAGCTTTGGCAGGAGTTCCTTGCCGAGAAACTCGAAGTGATGAGGCTCGCGAAAAAAGGATGTCAGGTTCGTGGTGATGGCGTTGGTCAGGTTTATGAGTTCGTCTTCATCACCTGACTTCAGTAACTCACAGTACTCATCGAAACTCGACAGCTTGAGTTCGCGCAGGCGCCGCACCAGCCGCCCGTAGGTCATGTCGCGCTTGAGGTCGGAAAGCACGATCCCTGTGCGTTCCCCAACCAGGTCCCGGATAAAGCTGAAATTACGATCCGAGAGCGTAAACTCCTTTTCCTTCAGCAAAGCAGCCCCCTTCTGTGGTTGCCAGACGCGTCACAGGTATCTAAATACGTGTTCCGAATACCCGATCACCATGGAATAACCGGATTGCCTCGTTTTCCTGTCTCTCTCCGGGGCAAGGTTTACGGACACGCGGTACATACGTCCCTGTACGCTCGACAGCCGTTTCCCTGTGGCTGACGGTCCGTAAACCTCGCCCCGGAGAGAGTTCGCACCTGTCAACTGTACTGGAATTCGGAACACGTATTTAGAATTCTTCCCAGTCGTCGTCATTCTGCACCTGTGGGCGGGGGCGTGGCCTCGGGGCGGGTGCATTCCCTGCCTTCGCCGGTGCCGATGCTGGTGCCGAAGTCGATGCCGTGGCGGCCTGTGGCGGCGCGGCCGCCGGGGCCACCATGCTCACCGGCTGATCGAGCTTCTCACCGATATTGAAGTAGTCCATCAGGCGCAGGAGACCCTTCGCCTGCTCTTCCATGGATTCCGAGGCCGAGGCGGCTTCTTCTACCAGTGCGGCGTTCTGCTGGGTCATCTCGTCCATCTGCATGACGGCCTTGTTGACCTGCTCGATGCCGGAGGACTGTTCCTGGCTGGCCGCGGCGATCTCGGCAATAATATCGCTGACCTTCTTCACCGCCTGAACGATCTCTTCAAGCGTCTGGCCGGAGTCATAGACCAGCTTGGAACCTTCTTCCACCTTGTCCACGCTGTCCTTGATGAGCGTCTTTATCTCCTTGGCGGCGCCGGCGGAACGCTGCGCAAGGTTGCGCACCTCGCCGGCAACGACAGCGAAACCGCGACCCTGCTCCCCGGCCCGCGCCGCCTCGACGGCCGCGTTCAGAGCCAGCAGGTTGGTCTGAAAGGCAATCTCGTCGATGACACTGATGATATCGGCGATCTTCTTGCTGGCGTCGTTGATTTCAGCCATGGCCTGGACGGCGCTCTGCACCACTTCGCCACCCTTCTCGGCCTGCGAACTCGCCGCGGAGGCAAGCTGGTTTGCCTGGCGTGCATTGTCGGCATTCTGTTTCACCGTCGAGGTCATCTCTTCCATGCTGGAAGCCGTCTCCTCGAGGCTGGAGGCCTGCTCCTCGGTACGCTGGCTGAGATCCTGGTTACCCTTGGCGATCTCACTGGCGCCGGCGGTGATACTCGTCGAGGCGTTGCGGATCTCGCCGACGATATTGAGCAGGTTCGTCATGGAGGCATTGATGGCATCCCGCATCTCCGCGAACTCGCCCTGGAAGTCACCGGTCATGCTCTGTGTCAGGTCACCCTCGGACAGGGCTGAAACGACACGCTTGCTCTCCCGCACCGGTTCAACAATGGCCTCGAGAAGGGAATTGATCCCCGCGGACAGTTGTCGCATAAAGCCTTCGAAATTGTCGGGATCAAGACGCTTGTCAAGATCGCCCTTGCTCGCCGCCTCGATGAGCCCCTCGATCTGGCGCTCTGCGTTCTTCTGCTCGGTAATGTCGACCCACTGGACCATGTTTCCCATATAGTTTCCATCCTGATCCAGTACCGCCGTGGCGTTGACCTCGAAATACAGATCGGCAACCTGGATTTCTGCCTTGGCCGGCAGGCGGTTCATGTCGGATAGCAAGGCGCGCTGGTGCGCCGGGTTTTTGTGGAATACGTCGATATTGGTGCCCACCAGGTTGTTGACGTCGAAGCCCGGGAAATGCTGCCGCAGCACCTCCTGGCGATTACGCAGCATTTCCACAACCGCTGGATTCACATAGGTAATATTAAGATCTTCATCGCACAGCATGATATTAGCCTGAGCCCCATTGACGGCAGACTGCAGGCGGGCTACTTCACGTTCCTTGATGCGAACCTCGGTAACATCGGCCCACTCCAGGGTACAACCGATGTAATTGCCGTCCAGATCCCGCATGGCGCCAACCCGAATATGGAAGGTCAGCGGCCCCACCTGGATATCCGTTTCGTAGGGCAGGTTGTCGGGATTGCTCAGCAGCTGGCGTTGATGGGCCGGATTCTTGTGGAAGATGTCGATACAGGTGCCCACCACCTGATCCGCATTGAAGCCGGGGTAGATTGCCCTGAGCTCGGCCTCGTTCTCCTTAAGCAACTTGTGTGTTGCTTCATTTATATAGGTGATAACCAGATCACGGTCGATCATCATCATCGCCGTCTGGGCGCTGTCGATGGCGCGCTGCAGGCGGAAGGCCTCTTCCTCCTTCTGGCGACGCTCCGTGGCATCGTGCCACTGCACGACGTAACCCAGCGTGTTTCCGGCACGGTCGGTCAGAACCCGGGTTTCGTGCTCAAAGACGAAGGGCCCGGTGGCGATCTCGCCCTCCCGCGCCTGACCGGGACGCAGGCCCTGAAGGATATTCTTTATCGCCTGGGGATCCTTGTGGTAGCGATGGATACTGCCACCCACCACCTTGTCCGCATCGAAGCCGGGGATATAGGTCGCCAGCTCCTGCTCCACGGCACCTAGCACCTCGCGGGCACGCTTGTTGACGTACACGACGTTCTCGTCGGCATCGGCGATCATGATGTTGATCGGGGCATGCTCCATGATATCCTTGAGCATCTCGAGGTTGTCCATGAACTCGCCGCTCATGGCCCCGCCTGCTACAGCGTTCACGGCCATATCTGATTCCTCCGCTTGTTCCGAATAGCCGCCGAGCATTGCCTCGGCAATTACATTGAGTGCATCCGTCCAGGCGGCCCTGACCTCGTCGGTCCACAGATCACCGGCAAACTCCGCCATTACATCGAGAAGCGTGTCCCGCACAGCGCCGTAGTGCTCCGCCACCGCGCCATAGGCCTGGTGGCGAGCGCCCATTTCGGCCAGTGCCTTCGCCAGGACCTCGGGCTTACGCAGGTTTTCCACCACCAGCACCAGTGCCGCGATGAGCTTCTTTTTCTGGCTCTCCGGCGTGGTATTGCGAAACAGGGGCCTGACCTGCGGATAGCGTGCAAACAGCTCCTCGTAGAAACGCCCCACCAGGGCATCCGCCTGGGGCGCCAGTGCATTGAAGCTGGACTCGAGGACCTCGACGTTGAGTCCCAGGGGGTGTTCGTTCTTTACGACCTTGCTGGCTGCTGTCACTTTCCGTCCCTTCCTGTTGGTGGAGGCCTTTTTACGAGCCGCCGGTTTCTTCGTCGCCACCTTGCGGGACTTGCTCGCTGCCGGCGCCGTTTCCTCACTGTCCTCGTCCTGCATCCAGGAGAGGGGGTCAAAACCCAGTTTGCTCTGTTTCCTGGCCATATCTGTTTCTGCCTGTCTCCCGTCCTGTTTCCCATTCCAGACGCCTAAACGCGGATACCCTAGCCGGCCCACGACAGCCCGGCGAGGAGCTCTTCGACGATCTTGCGCAGCGGACACCGCGCTTTCTGTTTGCGCGCCCGTTTCATTTTCACATGACGAATTCGATATCTGTTTCCCATGCGTACTGCCTCTCGATGGGTCTCGCGAAAACTTGCAGGCCGGCTACCAGCGCCATTCCCTCCGCTAACCTGATTAGTCGGCTACGCACACCTGGACTTTAACCCCGTCATGCGGATTTCGCCCTTTTTCCGGGTGTCGCCTTCAATACCCTGCCCTTGATGAGGTCATCAGCTAGCGCCAGATAGTCCTCGGCGCCGTTGCTCCTGCCCTGGTACTCAAAAATGGTTTGCCCAAAGCCGGGGCTCTCGGCAAGGGAGACGGTTTCACGGATGGGGGTACGCAGCACGCGCCCGGGGAAGTAGGCAAGGATCTTGTCACGTACTTCCCGTGCCAACCTGCGGCGTTCGTGAAAGCGCGTGAGGACGACCCACTTGTCTGTCTTCTGGTTGAGCGCCCCCTCGATATGCTCAAAGATATTCATCAGTCGCGCGAGACCCTGGAGGGAAAAAAAGTCACCCGCCACCGGCACCAGCACCTCGCGTGAGGCCAGCAGGGCGTTCATCCCCAGGATCCCCGACGACGGGGGGCAGTCCACCAGCACGTAATCCTTTCCACGCACCCGGGAAAGCGCCTCCTTGAGCAGCCAACCACGCCTGGCGCCCCCTTCGGCGCGATGCTCCATTTCCCCCAGGCGTATGCCAGCGGGCAGCAGATCGAGCTTGTCGCGCACGCTGACGCGGTACTCGCTGATCGCCGCGCCTTCCATGAGCACCTCGTCCACGCCGGAGCTGGAACGCGTATCGATGCCGAAACCGGCCGTCAGGTGCGCCTGGGGATCGAGATCGATGGCCAGCACCCGCTGACCCTTCTGCGCCAGGGCATGGGCCAGATTGAGGGTAGTGGTGGTCTTGCCCACCCCCCCTTTCTGGTTCATGACCGACAGGACGCGCATGCCCTACTCCGTGGCCTCGTCGATTCCTGCCAGTTCCGCCGCGTTGAGCATGTGGTCGATGTCGAGGAGAATGACCATCTTCTCTTCTACGCTGGCCAGTCCCATGACGAAGTCCGTATCGATGCCCGAGCCAAAGTCCGGTGCCTCGCGGATCTCCTCGGACGGAATGTTATAGACATCCGACACTCCGTCCACCACGATACCCATGATGCGGCTCTTCTCGTCACTCATGACCTTGAGCACGATGACCACCGTCGTCGGGCCGTATTCCATCTTTTCCATGTTGAAACGCAGACGCAGATCGACAATGGGCACGATGGTTCCCCGCAGATTGATGACGCCGCGGATGTATTCCGGCGTATTGGGAATATTGGTCACTGCGTCCCAACCCTTGATCTCCTGGACGCGCAGAATATCGACCCCGTATTCCTCGCCGGCGAGCATAAAGGTCAGGAACTGGTCGGTGCCTTCCGCCGTGATCAGGTCCTGTTCAACGTTCAGATTCTGTGCGGCATCCATAGGGGGCTCCTCATGCAACTTGTGTGTCTGGTTCCTGCGTGTCTTCATCCACCGATTCCTCGCCGGGAGGACTGTCCGGGGACGGCTCATCAGTGCGTCCCCCTTCAGGCGGCCACTGTGGCGGAATGCTTTGCGAAAGCTTGATCAGGCCGGCGACGTCCAGGATCAGCGCCACCGTGCCGTCACCCAGAATGGTGGCCCCCGAAACGCCATCGACGCGCCGGAAATTGGTCTCCAGGCTCTTGATGACCACCTGTTGCTGGCCTAGCAGGTCATCCACGAATACCGCAACCTTCTGCCCTTCCCCTTCGACGACCACGAGCAGCCCGTCCTCCAGTTTCTCGGCCTCGGCACGCACGCCGAAGACATTGCACAGGCGAACGATGGGGATATATTCCTCACGCAGACGGTAGACCTCGGCGCGCCCGGCAACGCTCTTGATCTGTCCCGGCTTCGCCTGGATGGATTCGATAATGGACACCAGGGGCAGGATGTAGATTTCCTCGCCGACCCTCACCGACTGTCCGTCGAGGATGGCCAGCGTCAGGGGCAGGCGAATGGTAAACGTCGTGCCCACGCCCTGCTCGGTGGTCACCTCAACGCTGCCGCCAAGCGCCTTGATGTTCTTGCGCACCACGTCCATGCCCACGCCGCGCCCGGAGACATCGGACACCTGGTCGGCGGTCGAGAAACCGGGCGCGAAGATCAGATCGGCGATCTGCTCTTCACTCAGCTCCTCGTCTGCACCTACGATGCCGCGCTCGCGGGCCTTGGCGAGGATCTTTTCGCTGTTCAGGCCGGCGCCGTCATCACTGATCTCGATGACGATATTGCCCCCCTGGTGGTAGGCATTGAGATGGACGATGCCGGTCTCGGGTTTTCCCGCGGCGACACGCGCCTCTGGTGATTCCAGGCCGTGGTCGATGGAGTTGCGTACCAGGTGGACCAGCGGATCGCCGATTTTCTCCATTACCGTCTTGTCCAGCTCGGTCTGTTCGCCGGACAGCTTGAGCTCGATCTTCTTGCCCAGCTTGCCGCCCAGGTCGTGGACCAGGCGGGGGAAGCGCTGGAAGGCAAAGCTGATGGGCAGCATGCGTATACGCATGACGCTCTCCTGAAGCTCGCGCGTATTGCGTTCCAGTTGCGCCAGGCCATCACGCAGCTTCTCGATACGCGCCATGTCGAAGACTTCCTCGTCGTCACCGAACTGGCTGAGCATGGACTGGGTGATCACCAGCTCGCCCACCATGTTGATGAGCTCGTCAACCTTGTCGGTGGAGACCCGGATGGAGCTTGCCTCCACGCTGCTGGTTGACTTTCGCGCACCCCCGCCTGCATTCCTGGCGGCCATCGTCGGCGTCTTGCTTGACTCGGAGGCAGTGTCCGGCTGCGCCGCAATCGCCTCCAGCTTCAGTTCACAGTCGTCTTCCACCCATTCGAAGATCTCCCTGATCGCCCCTTCGTCGACGTCGCCACGCAGCTCGATGTTCCAGGCCAGGAAACTGTCTTCCGGTTCGAGATCCGGAAACTCAGGCAGCTCGTCGAGTATTGCCTCGACATGCATCTCCCCCAGCCCGTCCAGTTCGCGTAGCATGCGCACCGGGTCGTTGCCGGTCTGCAGCATGTCGATATTGGGTTTGAAGTAGATCCGCCAGCCGCCGCCCGTCGCGACAGGATCCGCCTCGGCCGGGGTGGCATCACCACCTTCGTCGGCGCTCGCGCCCTGCAGTTTCTCCAGCCTTGCCTGGGTGTCCGCGATGCGCTGGGCATCGACTTCGGCATCCTCACGGAGGGCGCTCAGCATGTCGCGCAGGACATCCACGGACTCCAGCATGAGGTCCACGGCCTCCTGGGTCACGTTACGACGTCCGTCGCGCATTTCGTCGAGCAGGGTCTCCAGCACGTGGGTAAAGGAGGCCACTGCGGTGAGGCCGAAGGTGCCGCTACCGCCCTTGATGGAATGGGCGGCGCGAAAGATGGTATTGATGACTTCGGTGTCGGCCGCACCCACGTCCAGGTTGAGCAGCTCCGACTCCATGATTTCGAGCCCCTCGAAACTCTCCTCGTAGAAGGTTTCGAGAAACTGTGACATGTCGATGGACACGCGCTTTCTCCTTGTCCGGCCTAGCCCAGGACCTTCTTCACCGTCGCCAGTAACTGCTCTGGGTTGAAGGGCTTGACGATCCAGCCGGTTGCGCCCGCCGCCTTGCCCTCGGCCTTCTTGTCGGCGCCGCTCTCGGTGGTCAACATCAGCATGGGCGTAAACTTGTAGTTGGGCAGGGCGCGCAACTCACGAATGAGTGAGATACCATCCATGTTCGGCATGTTGACGTCGGTGACGACCAGGTTGAAGCTCTGTGACTTGGCCTTGCCCAGCGCATCCTGGCCGTCCACGGCTTCGACGACGTCGAACCCGGCGCCCTTGAGCGTGAAGGCGACCATCTGTCGCATGGAAGCTGAATCGTCGACTGCGAGAATTGTTGCCATGTTCCCTACTCCAGAATTGGTTTGGCGGGCCGCTGCTCAGCCCCTGTTGTCGTCCAGTCCGATGTGTGTTGACAGGCCCAGGAGGGTGGCGGCCTGGGTCAGCGCCTCGGAGGCCCCCTGCCAGCGCGGTGGTGTACCCAGGCGGGAGGCTTCACGGTAGAAACTCGCCAGCAGTTGCAGAGCCGCGCCGTCGATGCGCTCGACATTGTCGCCATCGAGGACAATGCCTTCCTCGCCGGCCAGCAGTGCCTGCAATTGCGACTTGAGATCGGCGACGGCGGCAATATCCATTACCGCGTCGCACTCGAATGTCAGCGTGTTGTCGCCCATCCTTTCCCTTTCCCTGTCCGTCTGTTGACCAATCTCGCGGTGTTTGCGTGGAAATTGACCCATTCGCCCCGCAAGCGGGCCGTGTCGTCTAGGAGTATCGACAGCCGGGGAATTTACTTTAGGCGAAAGGACTGCGTGGATGATGACCTCAGGCGAATACGTCCAGCATGCCATGCCCGCGGGTTATGGCCGCCGTCCTTGTGATAGTCTCCCTTCCGGGTTCCCCGTGAGCCTCCTCCGAGGCATCGACATGTCCCTGTCCCGCGGACTGCTCGTTGCCCTGTTGCTGGTCGCGCGCGTTGTGCTGGGAGATGTCCACGTTGCCCAGGTTCAATCCCTGCTCCTGGAACATCTCTCGCAGGCGGGGCAGGGCCGCCTCGAGAGCGTCACGCACTGCCGCATGGCTGGAGGCAAAATGGATATTGGCCTGGTCGTTGTTAACCACCACGCGGACATCGAGTCGGCCAAGCTCCGGGGGATCGAGCTGGATATCGGCCTGCTGGAGCTTGTGCTGGATCATCCACTGCAGGCGGTCGTTGACCTGGCCCGCCCAGGCCGGGTGCTGGACCGGGGTGGCGATCTCCGGCACGCTGGCGGAATTCCCGTGGGTCCCATGGTGCTGTGTCATGAAGATTGCAGAACCTGGTGGGGTAGAGCCCGCCGCCGGTGTCGGACCTCCGAGGGGGGCGGGATCCCGTCCGCTCACGCTCGCCAACAGACTGTCTTCGCCGAGGGAGCGTTCCCTGCCGCCGGCATCCACCCTGCCCGGGAGAATTTCCTGTAGCTGCCCTGCAGCCGGGATCCCGTCGGATGCGGACAGCCTGCCCGCTGCGACATTTCCGTTTGCCGACTTCCGACTCGCCGCCGAAACCATGGATTCGAAGCGGGCACGCACGAAGGCACCGCTGGCCTGGCCCCCCTCGTCATAGACGACCCCGTTCTCCAGTTCGGTGAGTTGCAGGGGTGGCGCCACGGTGAACAGCGGCAAGGCGTTGAGATCCTCGCCCAGCGGGTCGATGTCTGCCGCCAGCGGCAAATCTTCACCGCCCTCCAGCGACGGCTCTCCGTCCATCGCCAGTGCCACCTGTGGGTTCGCCAGTCCCGTGCCGCCTGCCATGGCACTGAGCTGAGGCCGCAGAAAGTCCAGCAGCATGACATTGAAACCCGCATCCGGCGGGACCTCGCCACCTTCGCCCACCGGTAACGGCGTGCTTGCCGGGCCATCTCCGGCTGGTACGGGTGTTGCCGTGCCGGCAGTGGTGCTCGTTGCGAGGGGATTGTTCGCTAACATGGGGCCATCTCCCGCGTGGTTTGTTTCCATTCGGGGAGAAAATAGCAAGCGGCGTGCCAATCACGCGGTGATGGAAAAAACCTTTCTGATCAGGACGGCAGGATCAGCCGCGGGGACCGCGCCGACCCCGCGCGGCGAACTCATCGCTCTCGCGTTGCTCGCGGCGTTTCTCCCCGACAGCCTCGGTCTTCTCCAGCCGGGTGATGGCCTTGTCCAGCGAACCGGTGCGTCCATGGCGTTGCTGCCACACCGAGCGTAACTGGCGGCAGATCTGTTCGGCCTCGCGGATACGGGCTTCCTGCGCCGCAATGTTCTGATCGAGGGTTTCCATGAAGGCCTGGTATTCGTGCAAGCGCGCCGCGCTGATCCCGGCGCTGCCGTCGCGGGCCATCTGCAGAGCATACTCCTGCCGATAGCGCAGCAGCTGCTCCAGTTGCCGCTTGTGATCTTCGAGCAGGCGCAGGGCCTGGCCCAGTTCGCGTGCCGCGTCCTGTTCATGGTGCGCCGCCAGCTTGCGGATGGGTTGAATACGGCGTGAACGTTTTCGCATGGCTCAAGGCGTCCCCGACTGCCGTGTATCGGTGATCATGACATGGGCACCGGCTTCGCCAGGTCACCGGCGGCGCTCGTGCCTGCACTCGCGCCGCTTGCCTCGGCGAGGCGTCGTGCCTGTTCGACCAGCACCTCCAGCTCCGCGCGACTGTCCTCCCAGGAAACCGCCTCGTTCATGCCCTGGGCGAGGAAGTCCATCATCGGCCGGTGCATCTGGATGGCCTCGTCCACGCGCGGGTCGCTTCCCGGAGTATAGGCGCCCACGGTGATGAGATCGCGGTTTTGCTGATAGACGGCATACAGCTGGCGGAACCAGCGCACCGCGGCAAGGTGTTCCTCGCCGATGATCTGGTTGATGGCGCGGCTCACCGAGGCCTCGATGTCGATGGCGGGGTAGTGACCCGCCTCGGCCAGCTCGCGGGAGAGGACGATGTGGCCATCGAGGATGGCGCGCGCCGCATCGGCGATGGGATCCTGCTGATCGTCGCCCTCGGTGAGCACGGTGTAGAAGGCCGTAATGGACCCCCTGCCCTCCTCGCCGTTGCCGGCCCGTTCCACCAGTTGCGGCAGGCGCGCAAACACCGACGGCGGGTAGCCCTTGGTGGCGGGGGGCTCGCCAATGGCCAGCGCGATCTCGCGTTGCGCCTGGGCAAAGCGGGTGAGCGAGTCCATCAGCAGGAGTACGTTTTGCCCACGGTCGCGGAAATACTCGGCGATGCTGGTGGCCTGGTAGGCGCCGTGCAGGCGCATGACGGGACTCTGATCGGCAGGCACGGCGACCACCACCGCGCGCTGCATACCCTCCTCGCCGAGGATGTTGTCGATGAACTCCTTGACCTCGCGCCCACGTTCACCGATGAGGCCCACGACGATCACATCGGCATCGGTAAAGCGCGTCATCATGCCCAGCAGTACGCTCTTGCCCACGCCACTGCCGGCAAACAGGCCCATGCGCTGGCCACGGCCCACGCACAGCAGGGAATTGATGGCCTTGACGCCCACGTCCAGGGGTCGATCGATGGGCTGACGCTCCACCGGGTTGACCATGCGGCCACTGAGCGGCATGCGTTCGTTGACGTCGAGCTTGCCGCGGCCGTCGATTGGCCGTCCGTTGCCCCCGAGGACGCGCCCAAGCAACGCCTGACCCACGGGGGCGCCATAAACCTGGCCGGTGGGCTCCACGCGGGCATTGGGACCAATGCCCTGCAGGTTGCCGGTGGGCATGAGATAGAGACTGTCGGCGCCGAAACCCACCACCTCGGCTTCCGCCGGCACCATGCCGGGACTGTGGATCCGGCAACGGGTCCCCAGCGCGGCCTGGCAACCGGCCGCCTCGATGG
>JALTLF010000120.1 GCA_027005735.1 Chromatiales bacterium
TGCGGGACGGCTCACCATGAAACAAGCGAGGAAAATACCATGAAAGGCCCACTGGGTAACCTGATGAAGCAGGCGCAGAAGATGCAGGAAGAGATGCAGAAGGCGCAGGAAGAACTGGCCAGCATGGAGGTCACCGGCCAGTCCGGTGGCGGACTGGTGAGCGTGGTCATGAACGGTCGTCACGACGTCAAGCGCGTGAGCATTGATGACAGTCTCCTTGGCGACGACAAGGACATGCTGGAAGACCTGGTGGCCGCGGCGGTCAACGATGCCGTGCGCCAGGTGGAGAAGCAAAGCCAGGAGCGCATGTCCTCCGTTAGCGCCGGCATGTCCCTGCCACCCGGTTTCAAGCTGCCGTTCTAGTTCGCAATGGCGGTCAGCCCCCTCATCGGCCAGTTGATCGAGGCCCTGCGTTGCCTGCCCGGCGTCGGTCCGCGTTCGGCGCAGCGCATGGCCTACCACCTGCTCGAGCGCGATCGCAACGGTGCGCGACAGCTCTCCGTGGTATTGCAGGAGGCTGCCGATCAGATCGGTCACTGCAGCCAGTGCCGAACCCTGACGGAAAAAGCGCTTTGCGAGATCTGCGCCAGCCCGCGGCGCGAGCGCGCCCAGTTGTGCGTGGTGGAAACGCCTACCGACGTGGAGGCGCTGGAACAGGCCACGGCCTTCGGCGGCGTCTACTTCGTGCTCATGGGCCACCTCTCGCCCCTCGATGGCATCGGTCCCGAGGACATCGGCCTGGATATCCTCGCCCGGCGCCTGCGCGAAGGGGAAATCCGGGAACTCATTCTCGCCACCAATCCCACCGTGGAAGGCGAGGCCACCGCCCACTACATCGCCGAGATGGCCGCGCCGCTGGGCATCAAGGTCACGCGCATCGCCCACGGCGTGCCCGTCGGCGGTGAACTGGAATACGTGGACACCAGCACCCTGTCACACGCCTTCGAAGGGCGACGTGACATCTGATCATAGCCGTCCCCCCGCCCTCAGGGCGGGGGACAGGGGGCGGGGATCGAAATCCTCAGCCCTCGGCGCAATACCTTTTGCGCCGTCATTCCCGCGGAGGCGGGAATCCATAAGGCCGATCAAGTCTCTGGATTCCGGGTCTCGCTACGCTCGCCCGGAATGACCC
>JALTLF010000121.1:0-4415 GCA_027005735.1 Chromatiales bacterium
ATCGGCATGGGCATCGAGATCGAACGTAAATTCCTCCTGCGCAACGATGACTGGCGTGCGCTCGCCGACGAGGGCGTGATCTATCGCCAGGGATACCTGGTGGGTGGCCGGCGGGCCTCGGTGCGCGTGCGCCTCGAGGGAGAACAGGCCTTCCTGAACATCAAGAGCATGACCCTGGACGTGACGCGCCTGGAATTCGAGTATCCCGTTCCCCGCGAGGACGCCGAGACCATGCTGACGCAACTGTGTGAGAAGCCGCTCATCGAAAAGCGGCGCTACCGCGTGCCTTATGCCGGCAGGCAATGGGAGATCGATGTCTTCGAGGGAGAAAACGCCGGGCTGGTGGTGGCCGAGATCGAACTGTCCACCGCCGACGAGGAATTCCCGCGGCCGCCCTGGCTGGGGGAGGAGGTCTCCCACGATCCCCGGTATTACAATGTCAACCTGGTGCATCATCCCTACCGCGCATGGGACGGGGACGGCCCGTGAAGGAAATCCACATCAGCCTTGCCCGCCAGCGCCTGTGTCTCATGGAAGACGGGCAGCTGCTGCGGGAGTACGCGGTGTCCACCGCGGCCAGGGGCGCGGGGGAGAAGCAGGGCAGTGAATGCACGCCGCGCGGACGGCATCGCATTCGCGCGCGCATCGGCGCCGGCTGCGCGGTCAACACCGTGTTCGTCGCGCGCCGGCCCACGGGCGAGATCTACAGTCCGGCACTGGCGGCGCGGGAACCGGAGCGGGACTGGATCCTCACGCGCATCCTGTGGTTGTGCGGTTGCGAGCCGGGCGTCAACCGTTTCGGCGAGGTGGACAGCATGCGGCGTTATATCTACATCCACGGCACGCCGGACAGCGAGGCCATGGGCCAGCCGGCTTCCCACGGCTGCATTCGCATGCGAAATCACGATATCATCGAACTGTTCGATGCCGTGGACGTCGGCACGCCGGTGTATATAGAAGAATAAACCATGAAAAAGACCGAACTCTCCCTTGGCCCGGTGATGCTCGACGTGGCGGGCCTGGAACTCAGTGCCGAGGACCGCGACATACTCCGCCACCCCCTGGTGGGCGGCGTGATCCTGTTTTCCCGCAACTATGCCTCCACCGAACAGCTCACGGCGCTGACGCGCGAGATCCATGCCCTGCGCAAGCCGCGCCTGCTGGTGGCCGTCGATCACGAGGGCGGACGCGTGCAGCGTTTTCGTGACGGCTTCACTGCCCTGCCGGCGGCGCGGCGCATCGGCCAGGCCTGGGATCACGATCACCGGCGCGGGCGGCGCCTGGCCGAGGCCAGTGGCTGGGTGATGGCCGCCGAGCTGCGTGCCAGCGGACTGGACTTCAGTTTTGCCCCGGTACTGGACGTGGATCACGGCCTGTGCGAGGTCATCGGCGAGCGCGCCTTCCATCGCGATCCCGAGGTCGTGGGCCACCTGGGCTTTGCCATGATGCAGGGCATGTCGCGTGCCGGTATGAGCGCCGTGGGCAAGCATTTTCCCGGCCACGGCGGCGTGGTGGAGGACTCCCACGTCGCCATTCCCCACGACCGGCGCGACATCAGCGATATCATCCGAAACGACGGCTGGCCCTTTCAGCACCTCATTGCCAATGGCCTCGCGGCGCTCATGCCGGCGCATGTCATCTACGACCGGGTCGACAGCCTGCCGGCCGGCTTCTCCTCCGTGTGGTTGCAGGACATTCTCCGTGACAGCTGGGCCTTCGAGGGGGTCATCTTCAGCGATGACCTGGACATGGCGGGCGCCGGGGCCATTGCGGGGGACCATGCCGAACGCGCCCGGGCGGCGGTGGCCGCGGGTTGCGATGTGGTGCTGATCTGCAATAATCGCCCGGGCGCGGTGGACATCCTCGACCATGCCGGGCTGGAGATCGATCCCCGCGTGCACCTGCGCATGGTGCGCCTGCACGGGCGGCACGACATCGGCTGGTCCGCGCTCACCGCCAGCGAGGAATGGCAGCAGGCAACGGCGTTGCTGCGGCGCTACCAGGACGACAGCACCCTGGAACTGGATTTCAATACCTGAAGAATAAGGATGGGAGATGGACTGGTTACGTGAAAACCTGCAGTGGGTAAGCCGCGAAAACTTCTGGATCATCGAGGCCTTCGTGGTCGTCTTCGGCACCCTGGTGCTCGACTTCTTCCAGAAACGCGTCGTGCGTCGCCTGGCGACCCGCCTGGAGAAGACGAAGAGCCCGTGGGACGATGCCATGCTGCATGCCGTGCGGCGTCCCCTGAGCGTGCTCATCTGGCTGCTCGGCCTGACCTTTGCTGCCGACGTGGTCGCCAGCCAGTCCGAGTCGGCCATCTTCGCCATCGTCGCGCCCCTGCGCGAAGTGGGCGTCATCGTCGTGCTCGCCTGGGCGCTGGTGCGCTTCATCGGCTTTGCCGAGCAGAATCTCCTCGCCCAGGGCACGAAGGAAGGCGGCAAGATCGACCGCACCACGGCCGATGCCATCAGCAAGCTGTTGCGGGTGTCGGTGATCATTACTGCGGGACTGGTGATCCTGCAGACCCTGGGCTTCAGTATCTCCGGCGTGCTTGCCTTTGGCGGCATCGGCGGTATCGCCGTGGGTTTTGCCGCGCGCGATCTGCTGGCCAATTTCTTCGGCGGCCTGATGATCTATCTCGACCGTCCCTTTGCCGTGGGCGACTGGGTGCGCTCCCCGGACCGGGACATCGAGGGCACGGTGGAAAAGATCGGCTGGCGCCTTACCTGTATCCGCACCTTCGACAAGCGGCCCCTGTATATCCCCAATGCCATCTTTGCCAACATCGCCCTGCAGAATCCCTCGCGCATGTCACACCGCCGCATCTATGAGACCATCGGCGTGCGCTACGATGACATCGGCAAGCTGCCGAAGATCGTCGCGGAGGTGAAGGCAATGCTCAAGTCGCATCCCGACATTGCCCAGGATCAGACCATGATGGTCAATTTCAACGCCTTTGCGCCGTCCTCGCTGGACTTCTTCATCTATACCTTCACCCGCACCACGGACTGGCAGGAATACCATGAGATCAAGCAGGACGTGCTGTTTCGCGTCAGTGAAATCATCGCCGCCCAGGGCGCCGAGATCGCCTTCCCCACCTCCACCGTTCATCTCGAAGTGGAAAAGGGCGAGCCGGCCCTGCAGGCCGATTGACGCCGCAGCGGGAGGTCAGGCCACATGGGTGTGAGCAGGGAAGAACTGGAACGGGTACGCCGCGAGGCCGAGTGCCTGCTGGATGCCGCGGCCCTGTCCGACTCGCTGGACAGCCTGGCGCAGGCGATCAGCGCGGACTTTGCCGCCACCCGCCCGGTGGTTCTGTGTGTGCTCAACGGAGCACTCATCGTTACCGGCGAATTGTTGTTGCGCCTCGATTTCGACCTTCAGGTGGACTACCTGCACGCCACGCGTTACGGCGGTGAACTCAGGGGGGGTGAGCTGAACTGGCTGGCCCGGCCGAGTCTGTCGCTGGCGGGGCGCCACGTACTGGTGGTGGACGATATCTTCGATGAAGGGATCACCCTTGAGAAGATCGTCGCCGAGTGCCACGACATGGGTGCGGCGAAGGTGGCCAGTTGCGTGCTGGTGGAAAAACTGCACCAGCGCAAGACGGCCTACCGACCGGACTATATCGGCCTCACGGTACCGGACCGATATGTCTTCGGCTTCGGCATGGACTACAGGGGTTACCTGCGCAATCTCAATGGCATCTACGCCGTCAGGGGAAGCTGAATGGAAAAGATCGCAATCATCGGCGGCACGGGCATGACCAGCCTGCGCAACCTGGAAATCACCCGGCGGGAGATGGTGCCGACCCCCTACGGGGAGCCCTCCGGTCCCCTGACCCATGGCACCCTGTGCGACGTGGACGTCGTCTTTCTCGCGCGCCACGGCTACGGACATACCATTCCCCCGCACCGGGTCAACTATCGCGCCAATCTCTGGGCCCTGCACAATGTCGGCGTGCGCACCGTGATCGCCGTCAATGCCGTCGGCGGGATCAGCGAGGACATGCGCCCGGCGCGGCTCGTCATCCCCGATCAGATCGTCGATTACACCTGGGGCCGTGACAATACCTATTTCGAGGACGGCAAGACCGGCGTGGTGCACATCGACTTCACGCAACCCTATTGCGAGGCACTACGCCAGATATTGCTGGAGGCGGATCAGTCTGTGGGCCTGGATGTCGCCACCTCGGCCACCTATGCGGCAACCCAGGGCCCGCGCCTCGAATCGGCGGCGGAGATCGACCGCCTGGAGCGTGATGGTTGCCATGTGGTGGGCATGACGGGCATGCCCGAGGCGGCCCTCGCGCGGGAGCTGGAGATCTGCTACGCCTCCATCGCGGTGGTGGCCAACTGGGCGGCCGGCCGCGGTGAAGGGATCATCACCATGGACGACATCGAGCACAATCT
>JALTLF010000121.1:4515-18356 GCA_027005735.1 Chromatiales bacterium
GGGGCGGCGCCTCGGCGGCGTCGATGGCCACCGCGACATCTTCCGTCGGCGGCGCGGCCTCGACGGTATCCTCCGGCATGGCCTCCGCCAGCGGCGGAACCAGGCGCTGGATGCGCACCGGAATGGCGCTCTGGCGATCCATGCCCGGCTGGCGCCAGCCGAGATGCATCAGGACGCGGTAGCCCTCCGCCTCCTCCAGGGTTTTAACTTCCTGATTTAGTTGATAATTTTCTTCCGGCAGGGGCACGAAGGTGTAGCGGGCATCGTACTCCTCGGGTAATTCGCCGGCGTAGGGCAGACCCAGTTCGACCCAGCGCTCGGGCGTGTCCTCGTTGAGGGTCTGCGGCCAGTGTTCGCTTTGCAGGCCGATGGGATCGCGGGTCTCGAAGATGACCACCTCAACGTCGTAGTAGCGCGTTTCGGCCGAATAACCGGGCGTGGCGATGAGAAATGCGAGCAGGATGGCGAACAGGGTTTTCATGGTCAGGGATCGTCGTGGTAAGGTCGTTTACAATTCTACGCAGTGAGTCAGCCGCGAGTCTGTTATGTCCGTCAAAGAAGTCCTTCGCATGGGGAATCCCATTCTGGCACAGATCGCCGAGCCGGTAGAGGAGTTTAACACGCCCTGGCTGGAGACGCTGCTGGAGGACATGTTCGATACCATGGCGGCCCGCGACGGCGCGGGGCTGGCGGCGCCGCAGATCGGTGTCTCGCGCCGGGTGGTGATCTTCGGCGTGCAGGCCAACCCGCGTTACCCGGAGGTGGAGGAAGTGCCCACCACGGTGCTGATCAATCCGGTGATCACCGTGCTCGACGATAGCCTGGAAGAGGACTGGGAGGGCTGCCTCAGCCTGCCTGGTCTGCGTGGGCGAGTACCCCGTTTCCGGCGTATTCGCTACGCAGGGCTCGATCAGAACGGCAATCCCATCGAGCGTACCGCCGAGGGCTTCCACGCGCGCGTGGTGCAACACGAAGTCGATCACCTCGACGGTATTCTCTACCCGCAACGCATGCGCGACCTGCGCAGTTTCGGCTATGAGCAGGAGCTCTTTCCCGAGGCCGACATCTCGCCGCTGGAGTAACGCGCTCAGGCCGCCGGGCGGGTGGCCAGCAATTCGATCAGTTCCTCGATCTGGGCGATGCGGCTTGCGCCGTCGGGTAGCGGGCGGTTGATGCGCAGAACCCTCTCGCCGTCGAGGCGAAACTCCCGCGGGCGTTCCTGGATGAGCTTGATGATGGTCATGGGATCGATGTTGGGCTCGTCGCAGAAGCTGATCTTGCCGCCACGGCTGCCCAGTTCCATCCTGACGATGCCCAGCGGCTGGGCGGTGAGCTTGAGTTCCGCAAGGCGGAAGAGGTTGGCGGTGGGCTCGGGCAGCAGGCCGAAACGATCGATCATCTCGATCTGCAATTCCTTGAGTTCCTCGTGGCTGGCGCAACTGGCGATACGCTTGTAGAGCACCAGTCGTTCATGCACATCGGGCAGGTAGTCCTCGGGGATCAGCGCCGGGATCTGCAACTCCACCTCGGCGCCGTGGGTCAGGGTGGCTTCCAGTTCCGGTTCGCGTCCCTCGCGCAGGGCGG
This sequence comes from Chromatiales bacterium, assembly GCA_027005735.1. Lineage (GTDB taxonomy): Bacteria > Pseudomonadota > Gammaproteobacteria > CAMYNG01 > CAMYNG01 > HyVt-448. Next base: position 6,100 of record JALTLF010000121.1, read on the forward strand.
TGACGGCACGCTCCAGCAGTTCGCTATACAGGCTGTAGCCGATCTCCTGCATGTGGCCGCTCTGCTCGTCGCCGAGCAGTTCGCCAGCGCCACGGATCTCCAGGTCGTGGGTGGCCAGGGTAAAGCCGGTGCCCAGTTCGTGGATGGACTCGATGGCCTCGAGGCGTTTCTCGGCATCGGCGGAGAGCGCCTTGCGGTTGGGGATCACCAGGTAGGCATAGGCGCGGTGATGCGAGCGACCGACGCGGCCGCGCAACTGGTAGAGCTGGGCGAGGCCGAAGCGATCGGCGCGGTTGATGACGATGGTATTGGCGCTGGGGATGTCGATGCCGGTCTCGATGATGGTGGTGCACACCAGGATGTTGAAGCGCTGGTGGTAGAAGTCCGACATGATCCTTTCCAGGTCGCGCTCGCGCATCTGTCCATGGGCGAAGTTGATGCTCGCCTCCGGCACCAGCTCCTCCAGTCTGGCCACCTGTTTCTCGATGGTCTCCACGTCGTTGTGCAGGAAATAGACCTGGCCGCCACGCTTTAGCTCGCGCAGGCAGGCCTCGCGGATCATCTGCGGATTCCATTCGGCCACGAAGGTCTTGATGGCCAGCCGCCGCGCCGGTGGCGTGGCGATGATGGACAGGTCGCGCAGACCCGAGAGGGCGAAGTTCAGCGTGCGCGGAATGGGCGTGGCGGTGAGGGTCAGGATGTCCACCTCGGCACGCAGGGCCTTGAAGCGTTCTTTCTGGCGCACGCCGAAACGGTGTTCCTCGTCGATGATCACCAGGCCCAGGTTACTGAAACGGATGTTCCCCTGGATGAGCTTGTGGGTGCCGATGACGATATCGATCCTGCCGTTCTCCAGCTCGCTGATGACGCGTTCCTGTTCCGCCCGGGTGCGAAAACGCGACAGGGACTCGATGCGCACGGGCCAGTCGGCAAAGCGATCGCGGAAATTGTCCAGGTGCTGCTGGGTCAGCAGGGTCGTCGGCGCCAGCACCGCCACCTGTTTGCCGGCCATGACGGCGATGAAGGCCGCACGCATGGCGACCTCGGTCTTGCCGAAGCCCACGTCGCCGCAGACGAGATGATCCATGGGTTTGTCCGAGCGCATGCTGGCAATCACCCGGTCGATGGCCGCCTGCTGGTCGGGTGTCTCCTCGAAGGGAAAGGCCTCGGCGAAGCGTTCATACTGAAGCTCATCGAAGGGATAGGCAAAACCGTGGCGCGCCTCGCGCCGCGCGTACATGTCCAGCAGTTCGGCGGCGACGTCGCGGATGCGCTCGCTGGCCTTGCGCCTGGCGCGCTCCCACTGGCCGCTGCCGAGCTTGTGCAGGGGCGCGCTCTCGGGACTGGCGCCGGTGTAGCGGCTGATGAGATGCAGGGAGGCCACCGGCACGTAGAGCTTGTCGCCGCCGGCATATTCGAGGGTAAGAAACTCCTGATCCTGCCCACCCACGGTGAGTCTTTGCAGGCCGAGGAAGCGCCCCACGCCATGTTCCTCGTGCACCACCGGCGCGCCGGTGCTGAGCTCGGCAAGATTGCGGATGATGGCATCGGCATCGCGCTGACTACGCCGCCGGCGTCGCCGCTGCATGACCTGTTCACCGAACAACTGTGGTTCGGCGATGACGGCGATATGAGGCTCGCCGAGGGCGAGGCCGTGTTCCAGCGGTGCGACGGTAATGGCGAGGCGTGCCTCGCTGGAGAGGAATTCCTGCCAGCCCGCGACCGTCTGCGGATGGAGGTGTTCGCGCGCGAGGATTTCCAGCAGGTGTTCGCGGCGTCCCGCGGTCTCGGCGGTAAACAGGATGCGCCCCGCGAAGCCCGCGACGAAGTCCAGCAGGGCGCGCGCCGGTACCTCGGCGCGGGGATCGAGACGCAACTGGGGTGGGGCGTCGGTGGCGAAATTACAGGCCGCCGCGCCCTCGATCTCGAAGTTCTGCACCTGCACGCGGGGAAAGCGCCGGAATCCGGCAAACAGTTCGTTGACCTGCAGGAAGATCTCGCCGGGCGCCAGCAGCGGGCGCTCCACGTCATGGCCCAGCTGTTCGTGGCGGTGGCTGATCTCCTGCCAAAACGCCTCTGCCGCAGCCTCCACCTGGTGGAGCAGGATCAGCAGGGTGTTGTCGGGCAGGTAGTCGAAGAGGGTGGCGGTTTCCTCGAAGAACAGGGGCAGGTAATACTCGATGCCAGGGGGCGCCAGCCCATTACTGACGTCGCGGTAGATGGCCGAGGCGGCGGGATCGCCCTCGAAGCGCATCCGGTAGCGCTGGCGAAAGCGCGTGATGCTGTCCTTGTCGAGGCCGAACTCCCGGGCCGGCAGGATGCGGATGGCCTCCACCGGCGCGGTGGAGCGCTGGCTCTCCGGGTCGAAACGACGGATGCTCTCCACCTCGTCATCGAAGAGCTCGATGCGGAAGGGGTGGCGGCTGCCCATGGGAAAGATATCGAGGATACTGCCGCGCACGGCAAACTCGCCGTGTTCATAGACATTGGCGACACACTGGTAGCCGTTGCGTTCGAGGCGGCTGCGAAAGGCCTCGAGATCGATACTGTCCCCCCGGTCCAGCAGCAGGGTGGTGCGTTCCACGTATTCGCGCGGACTCAGGCGCGTCATGAGAGGCGCCACCGGCGCGATCACCAGGCCCTTGTCGAGAGCGGGGAGGCGATGCAGGGCGGTGAGGCGATCGGAGACGATGTCCTGATGTGGCGAAAAGCTGTCCCAGGGCAGGGTCTCCCAGTCGGAGAAATGCAGCACCGGCAGCTCGTGGTCGGCGAGATAGAAGTTCAGCGAGGCGTCCAGCCGCTGGGCGAAGGCGGTGTCCGGCGCCACCACCAGTACCGGCCCCGCGTGGCTGCGCGCCGCCTGGCTGATCACCAGGCCGAGACTGCTGCCGTACAGGCGCCCCCAGCGGCCGGCCCGGGCAGGCGAATCGGGCAATACGGGCGAGAAGGGCGAGCAGGGGGCTGGGTCGGACATGGACGGCGGTATCGGCTACGGGCGGCACATTCTAGCCGCTCGCCGCTGGCGGGGAAAGGGGCGTGCGCCGGCGGCGGCTTACCTTATTTCATCGATACGGAACTTCTTCGCCATGATATTGGGCGTGATCAGGGCATAGCCCTGCTGCTGCCAGTGGACGAGCTCGGGGATGGCCGAGGGCACGAGCTGGATGAACTCCAGGAAGTCCTCGCGGCGGTAGCCGTAGTCGGCCGCCGCCAGGGAGCAGACCTTGAATTCCACGCCGAGACTGGCGTAGTAACGCATGCGTTCCACCGCGTCCCGGTATTCCTCGTAGTTCCTGCGCGCCACGGTGACGATCTCGGTGCCGTGGATGACCACCTTGATGTCCATGAATTCCGGCGCATAGCCGTAGGGATCGGCCATCAGCGGACCCATGAGGGAGCGGATCCAGTAAAGCCCGGCATTGATTTTGTGGGGATCGTCGAAATAGAAATCGAAGACCACCTTCGGCGGATCGTAGGGCGTGGCGACGAACTCGGCGAGTTCGCCGTCGCCTTTCGTGGCCGACACCGCCATCACCGCCAGCAGGAAAAAGGCAGCAGGAATGATGCGGACATTTCGTCCGCGCTGAGTGACGGGCCTGCGCATACCATCAGTATAGTTGACGGAAGCCGCGCCGGCCTGCGTGGCACGGGATCCCGACTCAGGACAGGGTGGCGAGATGCGCGAACCAGCGCGCCAGGCGGCCCTCCAGCCAGTAATGCGCACGGCCGGGCAGGGTGCCGGCGATGAAACCCACATGCCCGCCGTGGGCGGAGACTTCCATGCGGGTGCTCGTCGAGAGGACGTCGCCGGCGGGAATGCTGTGGGGATACATGAAGGGATCGTCGCGGGCGTGGAGGATGAGACAGGGCACCGCGATGTGGCGCAGGCCCGGCACGCAACACACGCGCTCGTAGTAGTCGTCCACGCCGGCAAAGCCGTGCAGCGGGGCGGTGACCAGATCGTCGTATTCGAAAAAGTTTCGCGCCCGCATGGCGGCATCGAAATCGATATGCGCACGCAACTGGGCCGCTTTCTGACGCATGGTGTGACGCAGCTTGCGCAACAGGTAGGACTGGTAGATCCGCGAGAAGCCCTGCGAGAGTCGCGTCGCGGCATGGTGCAGGTTGAAGGGGACCGACACCGCCGCCGCGCCGTCGATGCCGGCCTCGGCGCCGCAGTCGCCGAGCCACTTGAGCAGGACGTTGGCGCCGAGGGAAAAGCCGACCATGTAGAGGGGCGTGTGCGGGTATTGCGCGCGCAGCCAGTCGCGCGCCGGCGCGAGATCGGCGGTATCGCCGGAGTGGTAGAGGCGTGGCAGGCGGTTGGGCTCGCCGCTGCAACTGCGGAAATGGAACTGCACGGGGTTGAAGCCCTGGCGATGCAGGCTGTGCATGAGACCGGCGGCATAGGGGGAGTGCACCGAGCCGGCGAGGCCGTGCAGCAGCATGATCACCGGCCCCGGTCGGGGCGGCAGGCCGGCGAGATCGATGAAGTCGCCGTCGGCCAGTTCCAGGCGGTGCCAGACGAGCGGCAGGCGGGGACGCCGCCGCGCCACCGTGGGCCACAGGGTTTGCAGGTGGGCGTTACCCAGCCACCAGGCGGCGCGAAAGGGTGCCGCCGCCGGTGTGTCGGCGGCGGCAAGCGTGGCGGCGACGCTGTCCTGCACGCTATCCCCGTGGCGGCTGTGCGGCGGGCCCCGGTGGCTGTCGGCCTACTGGTTCGCGCGGTTTTCGATCAGATCTTCCACCACCGCCGGATCGGCCAGCGTCGAGGTGTCGCCGAGATTGTCGAGATCGTTTTCGGCGATCTTGCGCAGGATGCGGCGCATGATCTTGCCCGAGCGGGTCTTGGGCAGCCCCGGCGCCCACTGGATGACGTCCGGCTTGGCGATGGGACCGATCTCCTTGCGTACCAGTTCCACCAGTTCCTGTTTCAGCGCATCGGAGGGCTCCACGCCCTTCACCGGGGTGACGTAGGCATAGATCCCCTGTCCCTTGATCTCGTGCGGGAAGCCCACCACCGCCGCCTCGGCCACGGCATCGTGCAGCACGAGGGCGCTTTCCACCTCCGCCGTGCCCATGCGGTGACCGGAGACATTGAGGACGTCGTCCATGCGCCCGGTGATCCAGTAGTAACCGTCCGCGTCGCGGCGCGCGCCGTCACCGGTGAAATAGTAGCCGGGATAGGTCTTGAAATAGGTATCGACGAAACGCTGGTGATCGCCATAGACGGTGCGCATCTGCGCCGGCCAGGGGCGGGTGATGACCAGCGCGCCACGGGCCTCGCCGTCACCCTCGATGATCTCGTTGGTGGTGGTGTCCACCAGCGCCGGCACCACGCCGAAGAAGGGACGCGTGGCGGAGCCGGGTTTCAGCGGCGTGGCGCCCGGCAGCGGCGTGATCATGTGGCCGCCGGTCTCGGTCTGCCACCAGGTATCGACGATGGGACAGCGGCCCTCGCCCACCACCTTGTGATACCACTCCCAGGCCTCGGGGTTGATGGGCTCGCCGACGGTGCCGAGGATGCGCAGGCTCTTGCGCGAGGTCTTCTTCACCGGTTCTTCCCCTTCGCGCATGAGGGCGCGCAGGGCGGTGGGTGCAGTATAGAACACCGTGATGCCGTGCTTGTCCACCACCTGCCAGAAGCGCGAGGCGTCGGGATAGTTGGGCACGCCCTCGAAGAATACCGTGGTGGCGCCGTTGGCCAGCGGGCCGTAGAGCAGGTAGGTGTGGCCGGTGATCCAGCCGACGTCGGCGGTGCACCAGTAGATGTCGTCGTCGTGCAGGTCGAAGGTATATTTCGTCGTGATGGCGGCATAGACCAGGTAGCCGCCGGTGGTGTGCAGCACGCCCTTGGGCTTGCCGGTGGAGCCGGAGGTATAGAGGATGAAGAGGGGATCCTCGGCGTCCATTTCCTCGGCCTCGCACTGGTCGGAGGCATCGGCCATACCCTCGTGGTACCAGACGTCACGACCTTCTTCCCAGTGGATGTCGCCGCCGGTGTGCCGCACGGTGACCACCGTGTGCACATTGGGACAGGCGCCAAGGGCCTCGTCGGTATTGGCCTTGAGGGGGACCTTCTTGCCGCCGCGCACGCCCTCGTCGGCGGTGATGACCACGCGGCAGTCGGAATCGAGGATGCGATCCTTGAGCGACTCGGGAGAGAAACCGCCGAAGACCACGGAGTGCACTGCGCCGATGCGAGCGCAGGCGAGCATGGCGTAACCGGCCTCGGGGATCATGGGCATGTAGATGCACACGCGGTCCCCTTTCTTCACCCCCCGCGCCTTGAGCAGGTTGGCCAGCTTGCACACTTCCGCGTGCAACTCGCGGTAGGTGATCTTTTTGTCCGTGGCGGGATCGTCGCCCTCCCAGATGATGGCCACCTGGTCGCCGCGTGTTTCAAGGTGACGGTCGATGCAGTTCCACGCGACGTTGAGCTTGCCGCCCTCGAACCAGCGGATGTGCAGGTCGTTCTGGTCATAGCTCCAGTCGAGGACCCGGTCCCAGGGCTTGAACCAGGTGACGAATGCCTCCGCCTGCTCCGCCCAGAAACCCTCGGGGTCGTCCACCGAGCGGCGGTACATCTGCTGGTATTGTTCTGCGGTGATATGGGCCCGGCTGGCGATGGCCGGGGGTACTTCGTAGACCCTGGATTCTGACATTGGCCTGTCTCCCGTGGTTATTATTACGCCGGTGGTGCGCCGGATGGACGCGGCGGCCTGGATGCCCGAGGCTGGCATACCGATTTTACACATTCGCGCGCCGCAGAAAAGCGGCATGCGCTCACCCGCTTCGGCGAGTACCTTTGGGCGAGGCCGGGCGCGCCCGCTCAGTCGCTGCGCAGGCGACGGCGTTCGCGGTCGATAGCGATGATGAAGCGCTGGATGGCGGCATTCATGCGCGGCGGCAGGGACTGGAACTGGCAGCCGATGCGCTGCACCTCCTTGCCGCTGTTGAGCTTGACGTGGTAGCGGTTGCGTACCTCGGCGCTGGTTTCCACCTCGCCGTGCTCCAGCAGGGTGGCGCTGAGGCTGGGGATGGGGGTGGTGGGCGGCAGATCCACGCGGTTGCTCTCGTCGAGCAGGCACACGCCCCCGGAGCTGATGTCCACCAGTTGCAGGTCCAGCTTTTCGCCGTCTTCGAGCCGCAGGCGCACCGGGATGTGCATGCTCAGCGGGATGGACTGGCGAAAGGTCTCGCGCCGTTGCAGGCGCAACAGCTTTTGCGGCAGGTTGACGCACAGGGCCTCTTCACCCTCGAAACGGCAGGAACGAATGCCCTCGCTGATGAACTGGACCTTGACGGAATTGTGGGTGGTGACGCCCACCATGCGATCCGCAGCGATGAGCTGGCGGGTGCGTTCCGCGTCGGGGCCCTTCTCGAACACCACCAGGCGGCGCTCGGGATCCACGTGGATGACGGTGGTGAGGAGAAACTCGCGGCCGCCGGCGAAATAGGCCGTCACCATGTTGCCGGCCTTCATGAGATCACGAAAGATGCGCAGTTTCTCCGGCTCCGTCTCCACCAGGAACTGTGCGTTTTCGTCGAACGCCGATTTTTCCAGAACTTCCTGTCGTTCTTCCACTGTTACTACTGCGTCACCGGGTTGGGGAAAGGGTTAGCGGGGCCTGCCGCCACCGAACAGGCGCGCCCACCAGCGACGCCGGTTACCGGCCGGCGGCAGGGCCTGCTGCAAATCGACGGGCGCTTCCAGTGACAGGATCCAGCCGGGCAGCGGCGGATTGTCACTGAAACCACAGACCACGCCGAGATTGCCGGGATCGTAGATCTTGATGAAGGCGGGATCTTCGAGGTCGTCGGCATAGACGATACCGCAATAGTCCTCCTCGTGCTCCTCGCGCAACAACCGGTCTATCTCGCGGAGGAAACGGTCGAGCTGCTCCCGGCTGGCGGGCGCGTCGGGCGGGGTTTCACCGACGGCGTAGAGGTACCAGTGCTTGTCGTGCTGCGCGCGCAGCGTTTGCCACAGGGCATCGAGCTGCTGCCAGCGCAGCACGCCGCTGAAGGCGCCACGGAAGCGGTCGAGGAAGTTCGTGGTCGGGCTGGCAGGCTGCGATGCCGTCATGTTGTTCTCTGATTTTCCGGGGCGGCTGGTGGTGCTGACCATTATATAGGGTTCAGCGCGGTACCTGAACCATATCGGCCGGCGCGCCCGAGGATAAAGGCGGCGCGGGTCGGCCCATTTCGCGGGGGATCCGCGCCGCCTGCCAGTGGGCATGGGCCCAGTCCCAGAGCGCGGACAGGGGTGCGTGTGCCAGCTCCACCGGCGCGGGCTGGCCAAGGAAGCACAGGGCGGCATGCAGGGTTTCGCTGGCACGGGCGGGATCCACCGGCCGCGCGCCGGTCTGCTTGCTGAGTTTCTCGCCGCCGGCGAGGGTGGCCACCGGCGTGTGCAGGTAGTCCGGCCGGGGCAGGCCCAGTCGCTGCTGCAGGAAGATCTGGCGCGGCGTGGAAGCCAGCAGGTCGCTGCCGCGCACCACGTGGGTGATCCCCTGGAAGGCATCATCCACCACCACGGCGAGCTGGTAGGCAAACAGGCCGTCGCGGCGGCGCAGGACGAAGTCCCCCACCTCGCGGGCGAGCTGCTGCGCCTGCGGTCCCTGCACGGCATCCTCGAAGCGGATCAGCACGTCGTCCACCGGCAGTCGCCAGGCGACATCGGTCTCGTCGGCGGGCGGCCGGCGTCGGCAGGTGCCGGGATAGACTGGGCCCGTCTCCCCCGGGGCGCCGGCTCCCGCCGCCGCGCGCAGGCTGGCGCGGCTGCAGTTGCAGGCGTAGAGGCCAGCGTGCTCACGCAGCCATTGCCAGTGCTCGGCATAGGCGGCATGGCGGCTGCTCTGATAGAGCACCGGCTCGTCGGACTCCATGCCGAAGGCCGCCAGGGTGCGCAGGATGTGATCGGCGGCGCCGGGCATCTCGCGCGGCGGATCCAGGTCCTCCATGCGCACCAGCCACGCGCCGCCCCGCGCGCGCGCTTCCAGGTAGCTCGCCAGCGCCGCCACCAGCGAGCCGAAATGCAGCGGCCCGGTGGGCGAGGGCGCAAAACGTCCGCGATAGGCACGCGCGCCGTCGCTCAGGGATACCACCGGCAGAAGTCCTCCAGCGCCGCGCGCGGCAGGCGATACTGGTTGACCGCCGCCTCGGGATCGGCATGGCCGAGGGCCATGCCGCATACCAGCATGAGATCGTCCTCCAGGCCCAGCAGCTCGCGCACGATGTCGGGGTAATCGGCGATGGACGCCTGCGGGCAGGTGGCCAGCCCCTCGGCCAGGGCGGCGAGCATGACGTTTTGCAGGAACATGCCCATGTCCAGCCAGGAGCCGGTGGCCACGCCGCGGGGCAGGAAGAACAGCAGTGCCCGCGGTGCGCCGAAGAAGCTGTAGTTGTTGCGCCAGGCGATCTCGCGCGCCTGCGGATCGTCTTTCGCCACGCCCAGGGCCTGGTAGAGGCGCAGGCCGCATTCCCGGCGCCGCGAGCGGAAGGGTTCCTCCCATCGCGCGGGATAGTAGGCGTAGTCCGGCGTCGGCTCCCGACCCTCGGCGCGCGCGGCGAGCAGGGCCTGCGTCAGGCGCGCGCGGGTCTCGTCACGCAGCACCGCCACCTGCCAGGGCTGGGTGTTGACCCCGGAAGGGGCCCAGCGGGCGGTCTCGAGGATGCGCCGCACGCTGGCGTCGTCCACCGGCTCGGGCAGGAAGGCCCGCGTGGCGCGGCGTTGGGTGATGGCGGTGAGAATGTCCATGGCTGGCGGGTCCCGTGCTGGTGATGGGTGACAGTCTAAAGGAATCGCCGGGCATGCCGAAATATTACCCAGCAGCGGCCATTTCATTCTATCAGGAGAAGACCATGACGGAGACCACGAAGATCGATGAGGACGTCGTTGTCATTCGTGGCGTGCGCGAGGACGGCAACAAGTTTCGTCCCAGCGACTGGATCGAGCGCATTTCCGCCACCCTGGCGAGCTTCGGCCGCGACCAGCGCCTGAACTACGCGCGCGCGGCGCAGCCCTGCGTGGTCAAGGGCGAGCGCTGCCTGGTGGTGGAACGGGGTCTCCGCGAGAGCAACCCGGCGGCCTACGAGTTCATCATGGGTTTTGCGCGCGACAACAAGCTGTGTGTCTTCGAGGATCGCCGCACCCGCCAGGTGGCGGTGAGCAGGGAACGCCGCCAGTCCGCCTGAGGAAGGTTTCCCGCCGCGCATGAAAAAGGGGCCGCCAGGCCCCTTTTTCATTCTTGCCGTCCGCGCGGCTCAGCCCATCTGGCGTTCCTTGATCTCGGCCAGCGTCTTGCAGTCGATGCACAGGTTGGCGGTGGGACGCGCTTCGAGGCGACGAATGCCGATCTCCACGCCGCACTCTTCGCAGTAACCGTAGTCGCCGCTGCCCAGGGCGTTGATGGCCTCGTCGATCTTCTTGATGAGCTTGCGTTCGCGATCACGCGTGCGCAACTCCATGGTGAATTCCGATTCCTGGGTGGCGCGATCATTGGGATCGGGGAAATTGGCGGCCTCGTCCTGCATGTGATGCACGGTGCGATCCACTTCTTCCATGAGTTCCTTCTTCCAGGACAGGAGGATGTTGCGGAAATGCTCGATATGGTTTTCGTTCATGTACTCCTCCCCCTTCTTCATGACGTAGGGGGTGAAGTCATCGAAGCCCTGCGAGGCGGAGCGCTGCTTCGCAGATGTCTTCGTGCTTTTCTTCGCAGCCTTCTTCGCCGGTTTCTTCGTTGCGGCCTTTTTGGCGGCAGTCTTTTTCGCGGGCGCCTTCTTCTTCACCGCGCTCTTCTTTTTCGCGGTGGTCTTTTTTGCCGTGGTTTTCTTCGCGGTCTTCTTCTTCGCCGTCTTTTTCACGGTCTTCTTGCCGGCAGTCTTTTTCGCGGGCGCCTTCTTCTTCACCGCGCTCTTCTTTTTCGCGGTGGTCTTTTTCGCCGTCTTCTTCGCGGGCGCCTTTTTCTTTACCGCGGCCTTCTTCCTGGCGGCGGTCTTCTTACTCGCTGTTTTCTTCGCGGGCATCTTGGAACTTCTCCTGCCGGTTGCCGTCCTGACAAAATCAAACGCGCTTTAATAACAAAAAGCGGCCTGCAAAGCAATAAATCGGTATAAATGCGGCCATTTTCTGGCCGGGGGCTAAAATACCACATCCCGGCCCCGAGAATATACGGCCCATGGCACGGTGATTCCTGCGCCCGCCTCGGGTACCCTGTGGCGCCATGCAAAGCCTGCACCGAAACATGGAACCACGAGGAGAAAACCGAACATGCCCACGCCAGACCTGAAGGCCCTGTTGTTCGACGTCGACGGTACCCTGGCGGACACCGAGCGTGACGGCCACCGGGTGGCCTTCAATCTCGCCTTCCGGGAAGCGGGACTCGACTGGGAGTGGGACGCGGCCCTCTACGGCAAGCTGCTGGCGGTCACCGGCGGCAAGGAGCGCATCCACTACTACCTGGAACAGTTCAACCCCGGGTTCAGCCCCCCGGCGGACCGGGACGCCTTCATCGCCGGCCTGCATGCGGCCAAGACCGCCCACTACACCCGCCTGCTGGCGGAGGGCGCCATCCCCCTGCGCCCGGGGGTGGCACGCCTGCTACGCGAGGCCCGCGACGCCGGCCTGCGCCTGGCCATCGCCACCACCACCACCCCGGCCAACGTCACCGCCCTCATCGACCACACCCTGGGCCACGCGGCGCTGGACTGGTTCGAGGTCATCGCCGCCGGGGACGTGGTGCCGGCCAAGAAGCCCGCGGCGGACATCTTTCGCTGGGCGCTGGACCGGCTTGGCCTGCCGCCCGACGCCTGCCTCGCCTTCGAGGACTCCCGCAACGGTATCCTCGCCGCCCACGGCGCGCGCCTCCCCACCCTGGTGACGGTCAACGACTACACGCGGGACGACGATTTCGACGATGCCCTGCTGGTGCTGGACCAGCTGGGCGAGCCCGGCGCGCCGTTTACGGTGCTGGGCGGCCGGCTCGGGGGGCTGCTGGACGGGCAGGGGGACGGCACCCCGCATCAGGGGGTGGTGGACACCGCGCTGCTGCGCGCGCTCCATGCCCGCCATCATCGCCGCCAGGTGGCCTGAGGCCGGGCCGTGACGGGGAGCCTGCGCAGCGCCCGGCGCAACCGCGCGATCCAGCCCTTCCACGTCATGGCCCTGCTGGCCCGCGCCCGCGAGCTGGAGGCAGCCGGGCGCGACATCGTCCACATGGAGATCGGCGAGCCCGATTTCCCCACCCCCG
>JALTLF010000122.1 GCA_027005735.1 Chromatiales bacterium
GAACTCACCGCCATGCCCGGTCACGCCGACTTCTACCTCGGCCTGGCCCGCCACCTGGATCGGAACGTGCCGGTGGTGGACACCGCCCGCCTGGTGCTGCCCGACAAGGTGCTGGCGCGCCTGCCGGCGGATCCCCTGGAGCGGCTGACGCGCATCGTTCTCATCGACGAGGCCCGCTGGGGCCTGGCCTGCGACAGCGTGGGCGAGGTCATCACCCTGGCGCCGGACGCGGTGCGCTGGCGCGAGGGTCGTCCCAGCCGCCCGTGGATCGCCGGCACCCTGGTGGAGGAGATGTGCGCCCTCATCGACGCGCCGGTTTTCGCCGGGCGCCTCGGCGAGGGCTTCGAGGCCTGAAATGGTACGAAAACTGCATCATCTGGGCCCAGGGCGCCCCGGTGACGGACCTTTGACAATACTGAGTCTGTGGAAATAGCGCGAAGGAGACACAAACATGAGCAGTGCAGCCGAAGCAGGACACGACCCGGTGACCCAATGGGTGACCTTCTTCCTCGAAAACGAAAAGTACGGCATCAACGTCATGCGCGTACAGGAAGTCCTGCGCATGACCGAGATCGCGCCGGTGCCCGGCGCACCGGACTTCGTGCTGGGCATCATCAACCTGCGCGGCAACGTGGTGACCGTCATCGACACGCGCAAGCGCTTTGCCCTGCCCGAGAAGGAAGCCGACGACGCCACGCGCATCGTCATCATCGAAACCGAGAACCAGGTGGTGGGGATCCTCGTTGACAGCGTCGCCGAAGTGGTGGACCTGTCCGAAGACGAGATCGAGACCGCGCCCAACGTCGGCAACGACGAGAGTTCCAAGTACATCCGCGGCGTCAGCAGCCGCGGCGAGCAGTTGCTCATCCTCGTGGACGTCAACAAGCTGCTCAACGAAGAGGAATGGGAAGAGGTCGCCGCCCTGTGATCGCGGCGTCCTCCCGGGAAGGCAAGCCTCATGGCCGAGATCGGCAAGACACCTCCTCCCGTCGCGCCCTGGCCCGTGCGTCCCGTGGGTGATCGCCGCGAGCCGCCGAAACGCCAGCCACCGAAGGAAGACGACAAGGACAAGGCTCGCAAGGACGACGAAGATGACGACAAGCCCCATATCGACGAATACGCCTGAGCACCAGGAGGCCGCATGACCGCACTGTACGAGGTTCTCAATCATCCCCTCCTGCTGCCCGCCGCCAGCGGCCTGATGTTGCTCTTCGCCGGCTGGTTCTTCCTGCTGGCCATGCGTTACCGTCGTCTGCAGGCGCGTCAGATCGCCCACCTGCATCGTGACTTCCGCGCCCTTACCGCCGCCGCCCGCGGCGTGGGGCAACGCGTGCTGGAGATCGAACGCCGCCAGCGTAACCTCGCCGAGCGCCAGGACCAGCTCGATCTCTACGACGCCGCCAACCAGTCTTACGATCAGGCCATCAGCCTGGTGCATCGCGGCATGGGGGTGACGGAGCTGGTAAAGAACTGCGGACTGAGTGAAGGCGAGGCTGAATTGATTTATCTCCTCCATCGCCTCGATCGCACCGCCTGAGGCGTTCAGGGTTGCCAGTTGTCGGGTACCTTGCCCCGCAGCATGTAGGCAAAGGCGATGACCTCCGCCACGGCGACATACAGTTCCCGCGGGATCTCGTCGCCCAGTTCCAGTTGCGAGAGCAATACCAGCAGATCACGATCTTCGTGCAGCGGCACGCCATGCTCACGGGCGATACGAATGATCTCTTCCGCCAGCGCGCCGCTGCCCCTGGCGGTGACCCGCGGCGTGGTTTCGCCGTCGTAGAAGAGCGCTACCGCCCGTGGCGGATCCCCGGCCTTCGTGTCGCGCGGCGTGCTCATGCGGTTTCGTCCACCAGCCCCGGGGGGCGCGTTGCATGAAATTCATCGGCACCGGGTTGACCCGTGCGGCTTTGCAGGCGGCCCACGCGCAGGCCGGCGGCATCGAGTTGGGTGTGCAGGGAGTCGAAATGATCATTGAAAAGCCGCGCCGTGTCGGGCGACTCGGCCCAGAAACTCACCGACACCTGGCCCTGCAACAGCGACACCAGCGCGCGCACCGGCCCGAGGGACTCCAGATCGAAGGCCAGGCTCACGCTCCAGGGCGTGGCAGCGCCGTCATTGTCTTCGCCGCGCGCCTCCTGCTGAATACGCATCTGGAAGACATCGATGCCCTGCGCCGTGCGCAGGGGCAAATCGAAAACGAACGCCGGGCGGGTACTCTCCGCCTGCATGGCCTGGCTGCCGAGATGCTGCGACTGGATGCGCGCCAGCGTGGCTTCCACCTGCTGCAACAGTTCGGCACGCGCCTCGTTCAGGGGCATGCCCGGCACGAGACTCGGCATGGCGCGAGGCTGCGGCGTGGGCGTCTGTACTGCCGGGGGCACAGGCTTGCTTGCGGTGGTGGCGTCCGCGCTGGTATCGGCCGTGGATACCGGCGAACTGGTGGCAACACGCCCCGGCGGCGCGCTGTAGCTCGGGGGCAACGGGGCGGCGGTGGCTTTCTCGCCGCCGGCGGGTTTGTCCATGACCTGGCGCAGAAAGGCGGCGATACCCAGCAGGCCAAGCCGGATGTCATTGCGCACCGTGGACCCCGCCACGGATCCCCCCGGCGACGCGGCAAGCAGATTGTGTTCGGTAAACAGGCCCGTGTTGCGGATCGCCTCGCGCAGCCCCTCGGCACTGCGTACCTGTTCCACGCCGGGCAGGCGCGCGATGAAGTCGCGCACCTGCTGCTGCAGTCGTGGCGGCAACAGCGGCGCCAGCGGGCTGTCGGCCTGCGCCACGGCCTGCAGGTTGGCCAGCAAGGGCGCGGGCGACTGCTGTTGCGGCAGGCTCTGGCGCAGGGCAGGGCGCAGTTGCGCCAGTACCGCGGCCTGCGCATCCGGCACCGGCGGCGCGACGAGCCGCAACGCCACCTGGCCCTGCGGCCCTTTCACCACCTCGGCGCGCAGTTGCATGCCGGGCTGCAGCAGACCCTGCAAGGCCTGCAGGGCATCGCGGGCGGCTTGCGTGGGCGCCGTGGTGTTGGGCGCAAGCTGCAGGCGCGCGCTGATGAGTTGCTCGTTGAGACGCAGCACCAGTTGCTGCTCGTTGATACTCACCAGCGCGAGGCTCAGCACGCGCCCGGGCAACAGCCTGCCGTCCGCGGTCTGGCTGGCGGCATTGAGCAGAAGCTCGGCGGCGTTGCGGATCGACGCGGGACCCTTGATTTCCATGTGGTATGGCCGATGAATTCGAGTAGTATTGAGTATAAGCAACATCAACCCGTGATGCTGCGGCGGAAACGGCACGGATACCCGGCGTATCGGCCATGCCGGCGCCGGGTTTAGTGGTGGTGGATGCCGGAACGGGTACTGGACGACAATGAGCCGAAAGCAGATATGGTACGTGCGCCGCAAGGGACAGGTCACCGGCCCGTTCCCGGCGGGACAGATCTCCCAGTTCCTCGTGCTGGGGCGTATCCGGGCCGATGACGAAGTCAGCCAGGATCGCGAGACCTGGTTGATGGTGAGGCAGGTACGGGAACTGATCCCCGATGTCCTGCTGGCCAAGCCCGACGACGAAATGGCGCGCGAGCGACTCAAGGCCGCGCGCCGCTGGGCGGACGAACGCCGCATGGAAGAGGGCAAGAGCTGGGAAGGCGGCGAGCGGCGCAAGGGTGCGGGGGATCAGAAACCGCGCGCCACGGAAAACCTGGCCCTGCCGCGCACGCGGTTACGGCCCGCCACGGTGATCGCCATCGTCGCGGCTTCGGTAGTGGCCATGGCCGGCCTCGTCGCGCTGGCCTTCATCCTCCCCTCCGGGAAGATCGTCAGCGTCGCCCAATGCGAGGCGCCGCCAGCGCCGGGGGTCAACTGGAGTTACTGTCGCAAGTCCGGTGCCCAGTACCTGCAGGCAAACCTGCGCGAGGCGAAGCTGAACAGCGTGCAGCTAAACGGCGCGAGCCTGAGCGGTGCCGATCTTTCCGGCGCCGATGTCTCTTATGCCGATCTCAGCAACGCCCACCTCTCCCTCGCCAATCTCAGCGCCGCCAACCTCAAGGGCGCCAACCTGCGCTACGCCGACCTGCGTAACGCCGACCTGCGTGATGCGGACCTGAGCTACGCCGATCTCACCAATGCCCGCATCGACGGCATCAATCTCGCAGGCGCCAGACTCGACTACACCATCTGGATCGACGGCACCACCTGCGCACCCGGATCAGAAGGGCGTTGTGTTGCCGCTCGCACGGAATGACGCGCAGGGCGGAGTTATAAATCCTCGGCAATCGCGGCGAGGGCGCCGCTCCTACAGAAGATCACCAACCACCTTCTGTTGCATGATGGCGCGGATCCCGAAACAGCGGTCCCTCCGCCCTCCGGGCGGGGGACAGGGGGCGGGGATCCAAACCCTCAGCCCTCGCAGCTCGTAACTCGACACTTACCTGTAGGAGCGCCGCCCCGGCGCGATTAGCCGGTTCTCCTTCTTTGCCACAGAGCGCACAGAGCATACAGAGAAAAAACGCAAACCACGGGGATCACGGGGCGCACGGGGTAAAAAAACATGCCGTCTTTCCGTAAAGGGCGCAGCCCGACCGCCATGGAAGGCGGAAGTGAGTAAAATGCAGGAGCACTTTTCCGCCTTGTCCGGAATCCATGAAAAATATCTCATCGGATTACGGGTCTTGCTTCTGCTGCAAGGTTTACGCGTCATTGCGACGACTCCATGGAAGGAGGAGGTAGGGTAAAGCAGGATGCCGAAACCGAGTAGCGCAGGACGAAGCAATCTCGGGATAAGATCACCTATTGAAACCCGCCAGAACAACAGCATTGCCGCCCACACTAAAATCGCCGCGAGGCGCGGCTCCTACAGAAATATTGGACAATCACCTCCCCATAGAAGCGCCACCCCCGGCGCGATACATATCGCGTCGTCATTCCCGCGCGACGTGCAGGGATGCACAAGTGCCGCAAGAGACAGGATGTCGGGAGCGGCCAGGCGGGAATCCATCAACAAACAGGCTGGATTCCGCGTCTCGCTCCGCTCGCACGGAATGACGTTACAAGGTGGTGATCTAAATCCTCAGCAATCGCGGCGAGGACGCCGCTCCTACAGAAGATCACCAACCACCTTCTGTTGCATGATGGCGCGGATCCCGAAACAGCAGTCCCCTCTCCCACAGGGAGAGGGTCAGGGAGAGGGGATCAAAATCCTCAGCCCTCGCAGCTCGTAACTCGACACTTTCCTGTAGGAGCGCCGCCTCGGC
>JALTLF010000123.1 GCA_027005735.1 Chromatiales bacterium
CCGAGACCGGCCTGCACTATAACTACTTCAGGTACTACGACCCCGCCACCGGGCGGTATCTGACCAGTGATCCGATAGGGTTGGCCGGTGGATTGAATACGTATGGATATGTTGGGGGGGATCCGGTGGGGAAAAGTGACCTAATAGGTTTGTTCCCCTCTGACTATGATGCTGCAGAGGAGTTGCTACGCGACTATTCTGAAAGAACCGGGCTATTCAAAGTTCCGGATCGCTATGGTTTAGATGTGAGATATGATGAAGAAGGGGTTACTATTGAACATGACGATGGAACAATAACTATTGACATAACGCCAGAATACTATAATACATGCATTTCTGATGAAGAGGCGCTTCTTTTGCTCGAGATCTATATTCATGAAGTGCTTCATTTTAATCACACAAAGTTTGAGAGATTTCTCCTTAATCATTTCCAAGATCAGGACCAATTGGAAGGCGTTGGAAATTTGCCTGGTGATCGTATACATGATCAAGTCTACAGCCAAGCAAGATTATATGCTTTGATGTTGTTTGAGGAATATAACAGGCGTCGAAAAGAAATATTTTATGAGATCAGGGGGAATTATGAGGATGATCCTGATTTTTTAATTGACTGTACTTGTCCTAAGTAGCCCAATAGTTCGTCAATATTAATTAACTCGACAAATGAAAAATGTATATCAATGTTTTGTGCTGATTTTAACAGCCCTTTCTGGGTGCAATA
Organism: Chromatiales bacterium; assembly: GCA_027005735.1. Classification (GTDB taxonomy): domain Bacteria; phylum Pseudomonadota; class Gammaproteobacteria; order CAMYNG01; family CAMYNG01; genus HyVt-448. The sequence continues at coordinate 722 of JALTLF010000123.1, forward strand.
CTGCTGGTGATTTGGAAAGAATACGCCAAGCAGAGTTGGTGTGGTCAAGAAACAATGCCTCAGATTACACATTGACATATCGGTTGAATTACTATCGTCCAAGAAACAAAGGAGCAATAGAAGTCAAAGTGGTTGAGGGTAGAGTTCAGGATGCACGGTTTATCGACGAGGGTCAGCGTCGTAAACCATCGAACCCACTAACCGTAGACAAGCTTTATGTCGAACTTAAAAATTACATGAAAAGAGGGTATGACATAGAATTTCAGTACAATGAAAAAACAGGAGTTCCAACGTACATACGACTCGAACATCCCAAGGGGATGGATTCTGTGGTTACTTTTGAACTCCTAAAGTTCGCGATAGAATAAAAGGTATTTAAAATAAAAGGGGTC
>JALTLF010000124.1 GCA_027005735.1 Chromatiales bacterium
CCGCTTGATCGCAGCCGGGATCGCAGCGCCATGTTTTCCCTCGCCGCGGCCCAGGTGTACTACAAGAATCCGGAACGTCCTGCTGAACTGGGCTCCATGTTCAATCCCTACTGGGAGGTGCGCATGCGGCCGCTGGACGACAACGTGCGCAAGTGGGCGCTGGTGACGCAGGATCCCGAGTTCCGTTCCCTGGTCGCCTACCTGAACCGCACCGATCCGGATCGCACGGACATGCGTCATGAACTTCAGTTGCTGGGGACGGTAGCGCGATGAAGGTGATCCGGCGGCAGGCGACAATGGGCCGGGCGCGCGGCCAGGCCATGGCGGAGTTCAACGTGGCCGCGGTCTTCGTGCTGCTGCCGGTGTTCCTGCTCATCCCGCTGGTGGCCAAGTACATCGACCTTCGCCACAGTGCGGTGCAGGCGGCGCGTACCGTTGCATGGGAGCGTACCGTCTGGTTCGAGCGCTCCCCCAACGGCACGGACACGGTTCCCAAGGGATCCGGCGCGCCGGCGCGCAGCGACGCGGAAGTGCAACGCGTGGTGGCCAACCGGGTGCTCGGTTCATCCGGCAGGCCGTTGGCCAATGCGGACTGGCAGACCGACATGGTGGACGGCGAGCTCAACCCCTTCTGGAAGGATCACCGCGGCGAGCGGCTGGTGAACCTGCCGGCCAACGAACCCGCCGCCGCGCAGCGACCCGAAGGCGAATTGCCCACCGACGCCTATGCGGCGCTGCGCACCTTCGACCGGGTCGAGAGCGCCATCAACGGGGTGCTGGCCTACGGAGACACGGTGGGCAAGCAGATCGAGAAAGCCCTCAACAGCCTGGGCATGAAGGTCAGTCTTCCCAGGGCGCCACAGGTGGACCTCATCGGCAAGTACCATCTCGAAGGCTACTACGCGCCGGTGGCGAGTCTGCCGGTGAACAACGTCAGGAACCTGGCCAGCTTCGGGCAGCCCGGCGGGGCGTTCGACGATCTCAACCTGGTGATGCGCGGTCGGTCGGCCCTCATCGCCGACGGCTGGACGGCGGAGGGCGCCGCGCAGTTCGCGGACTGGACCGACGACTACGTGCCCACGCGCGCGCTGCGGGGACTGCTGGCGCCTTTCCAGGACATTGTTTCATCCTTCCCCGTCATCGGCCATCCCGAGCTGGCCACCGACAGCCTGGAGATGGGCCGTATCGACATGGGACCTGTGCCCACCAGCGACGTGGCGCCCAACTGCCCCAAGGGAGCGTGTACCTATGAATAGGCTACGCCTGACAGTCGTGGTGGGACTGCTGCTCTGGTGTGTCGCCGGCGTGGCCGTGGCGGGCTGGCCGAAGGTGCCGGAGCCGCCGGGCACCCGGGTCGAAGCCGTGGGCGGCAATATGCGTCTCACCGGCCTGCCCATGCGCCTGTGGATCTTCAGCAGCAGGCTCGAGCCCCGGCGCATCCTGAGTTTCTACCGCAACCGCTGGTCAGACGGTTTTGTCGAAAACACCTTCGGCGCCTGGCAGCAGATCAGCCGCATGGAGGACGAATACTTCATCACCGTGCAGGTGCAGGCGGACGCGGAGCGGGGCGCCTTCGGCCGCATCAGCATCATGCACCTGGATGATCGCCCGGTGGAGCAGCCCGGCCTGGGCGTGCCGCGCATGCAGGGCACGGTGATCATCAATGACATCTACAGTGACGACGCGGGACGCAGGAACCGCACCGTCGCCATGGCCAATACCTTTTCGGTGCAGAGCAATGCCGACTATTTCCGTCGCCACTACCTCGATCGCGGCTGGGGCGTCACCATGACCAGGGAGGTGGAGGGCGATCACATGGCGGTGTACCGCAAGGGAAGCGACGAGGTGACGGTGGTGGTCAACGAGGGCGACGGCGGTTCGACCATCCTGCTCAACGAAGTCCGGGCAAGCGGGTGGTTCTCATGGTGAGACGACGGCACAGGAGGGCGGTCCCCCGGCGTGGCCAGGCCTACATCGAGTACCTCATCGTTACCAGCGTCGTGGTGGCGGCCCTGACGGTGGGGATCCCGGGTCCGAAGGATCCCAGCGCGGTGGGGCACCTGCTCAACGCCATCAAGCGCGTGTATAGCGGATACTCCTACGGCATTTCGCTGGCGGAACTGCCCGACAGCAACGAGATCGACGACGGTTCGAATCCCTGAGACTAAAGCGTTATGTGTTTTTCCGTAACAAGAACAGCAAACTGAACTGGTAAAAGCCCATGAGTGTGACAGCACGCGTTTCATCCTTCCTCGGCGTTCTCAAGGCCAACAAGCCACTGCGCCTGTTCCTGATCGCCACCGGCCTGGCGATCCTCGCCGCCTTTCTCGCCATCAAGTACCTGGAACTGCGCGAGGCCGCCTACCTGCGCGCCGCCCAGGGCGAACCACAGCGCATGGTCAAGGTGGTGGTGGCCAGCCAGGACCTCAAGCCGGGCGCGGTGATCAGCGGCGCCAACATGTCCGCGCGCCTCATTCCCGCCGACTACGTGCACAGCCAGGCGTTGTTGCCCGGCGAATTCAAACGCGTCAAGGGCAAGCGCCTCATCGAGCCGCTCGAGGCAGGGCGTCCCCTGCTGTGGACCTACATTGCCGGCAGCGCGCGCACCGATTTCTCGGACGTGGTCAAGGCGGGGCGGCGCGCACTGACCGTACAGGTGGATCAGATCAATTCCATTGACGGCATGATCGAACCGGGCAACCAGATCGATCTCTACGTCACCATGCCCGCCAAGCACGTGGGTGGCGGCAACGGCGATGCCATCTTCCCCGTGGTGCAGAACGTCACCGTGCTGGCCACGGGCCGCCGCCTGGATCCCAAGGTGCAGGCAAGCATGAGCGTGGCCTACAGTAACGGTCGGCGCGAGCGCTACAACACGCTGACGCTGGATGTCTCGCCGCGCCAGTCGGCCCTGATCCTCGCCGCCCAGGCGGCGGGACAGCTCAGTGCCCTGTTGCGCAACCGCAGCGACGCCGGCACTGCCGGTTTCGGTTCCATCAAGCCGGGCGATATCTACGCTGTGGCGCAGCAGGTGGCGGCGGAAGAAGCCGCGGCCGCAGCCGCCGCCGCGGAACCGCAGGTGGTGCGCGGGCCAGACGGCAAACCCATCGGCATCGTCGATCCCGAGACCGGCGTGGTGCGCGACCCGGACGGCAATGTCATCGGCCAGGTCGATCCCGAGACCGGTGTGGTCACGGATCCCGAGGGCAACCCCGTGGGCGTCGTATCGGAAGAACCCATGACGCCGGAGGAACGTGTCGCCATGGGCCTGCCGCCGAAACCGGCGGTCGTACCGGGCGCACCGGGTGCACCGGGTGCCCCCGGCATGCCGGGGAGCTGGGTCGTGCAATTCCTTGCGGGTGGCAACAGCAAGGACGGTGTTGCCGAAGTACGGCAACTCACCGCGCAGTAACGGAGTGATATTCATGATCAGAAAAACAAATTCACAACGATTCATCCATACCGGCCCCGTTCTCGCTGGCCTGCTGCTGATGCTGGCACTGGGCGGCGCGCAGGCGGGGGAATGGATCCCTGAAAACCAGACCCTTTCCCTGTTCGTCGGCGACGTGCGCGTGATCAGGGTGGGCAACGCCGAGCGCGTGGCCGTGGGCAACGGCAAGCTGCTTTCCACCTCGCTCACTGGCAGGGGACAGTTGATCATCCTGCCGGAGAAGGAGGGTGAAACGCTGATCCACCTGTGGGGCAAGACGGGATGGGAACGCAACATCCGCGTGCGCATTGCCAAGTCCAACCCCAGGACCGCCGTGGCCGAGATCCAGAATCTGCTGCGGGACGCCACGAACCTGCGGGTGCGCTCGGTGGGCGGGCGCGCGGTCATCGAGGGCATCATGAACCCGGTGGACGCCGAGCGGGTCAAGGCCATCAAGACCTATTATCCGGATACCATCGTGCTGGCGCGTCCCAACGAGGTCTATCACGACCGCATGGTTCACATGAAGGTCCAGATCACGGAGTTCTCCAGCAGCGCGCTGGAGGAACTGGGTATCGACTGGCAGACCGCCATCAACGGCCCGGCCGCCGGCTTCGCCGCCCAGCCGGAGGAAAACCCGGTGTTCCGCATCGACCCGCAAAACGGGATTTCCGGTCTGCCCACCGAGTTCAACGGCGAACGCTACGGTTTCTTCGGCATCGCCACCGCCATTACCTCGCGTATCAACTTCATGGTCAGCAACGGCGACGCCCTGATCCTGGCCTCGCCCACCCTGACGGCGCGCTCCGGCGGCAAGGCCGAGTTTCTCTCCGGCGGCGAGGTGCCCCTGACCACGGTCAACTCCCAGGGCCAGACCAATACCGAGTACAAGGAGTACGGCATTTCGCTGGAGATCAGCCCGGCTGCGGATGATGCCGGCAACATCACCGCCCGTATCAAGACCGAACTCAGCGCCATCGATCAGGGCCGCAGCAGCGGCGGGACCTTTGCCTTTCTCACCCGTCGCGCGGAGACCGACATCTCGGCGCGCTCCGGGCAGACCATCGTCATTTCCGGCCTGCTCAACTCGGAGCTGGGCAAGGACGTCTCGGGCATCAAGTACCTCAGTGCCATCCCCGTGCTTGGCGCCCTGTTCCGCAGCACGCGGCTGCGCAACACCCAGTCGGAACTGGTGATCTTCGTGACCCCGACCATCATCGACGCCGATTCGCAGATCAACCGTGAAGCGGTAGCGCAGCACGACGTGCTCATCCGGCGTTTCCGCGAGGCCACGGAACTGGAGGACTGGGTCTCCGAGGGCAGTCCCAACGCAGACCTGCTGGAGTAGCCGCCATGTTCGATATTCAGGTGGAAACCGCCAAGGGTGCGGAAGTCAACAAACTGCGTTGCGTGCTCAACCACTGCACCATCGGCAAGGGCCGCGACAACCTCGTGCAGTTGCGCGGCTGGAGCATTGCGCCGGTGCATGCCGCCATCCAGCAGACCTCGGAAGGCCTGTTCGTCGAGGACCGGAGCGAGGGCGCCGGTACCCTGGTGAACGGCAACAAGATCCGCGAGCGTCACGGTCCCCTGGGACCCGAGGACGTGGTGCAGATCGGCGGTTACCTCATTCGCCTCGATGCCAGCAAGTACGAGGAGCAGGAAAAGAAGAAGCGCGAGATGCAGGCCCAGGACGCGCTCAACACCCAGGAGATCCGCGACGTCAAGAGCATCCTGCGCACCGAAACCCTCATGTGGCGCAACCATGTTCACCAGGAGCTGTTGCGCAACATGGATCTGCGACGCACGGACGTGGGCAAGATGGACGAGGCGCAGTTGCGCGAGAACGTGCAGGCCATGATCAACGAGATCCTCGACGGTCTCGGCGACGAACTGCCCGAACACGTGGATCGCGAAACCCTCGCCAGCGACGTGCTCAACGAGACCATCGGCCTGGGGCCGCTGGAGGAGCTGCTGGCCGATGAAACGGTGACCGAGATCATGGTCAACTGTTTCGATGACATCTACATCGAACGCGACGGCAGGCTGCAACATACCGATGTCATGTACTCGGATCACGACGCGGTCATGGCCACCATCGAGCGCATCATCTCGCCGCTTGGCCGACGCATCGACGAGAGTTCGCCCATGGTGGATGCCCGCCTCAAGGACGGTTCCCGCGTCAATGCCATCATCCCGCCGCTGGCCCTGAGGGGGCCGTGCATCACCATTCGCAAGTTTTCCAAGCGCAAGCTCTCCGACCAGGACATCGTCAATTTCGGCGCCATCAGCACGGAGATGATGCAGTTTCTCAAGGTGGCGGTGGAGAGCAAGCAGAACATCATCATCTCTGGCGGTACCGGCTCGGGCAAGACCACGCTGCTCAACGTGCTGTCCAACTTCATTCCGCAGGGCGAGCGCGTGGTGACGGTGGAGGACGCCGCCGAGCTGCAACTCCAGCAGCCCCACCTGGTGTCGCTGGAGTCCCGGCCGCCCAACATCGAGGGCAAGGGCCAGATCACCATCCGTGACCTGGTGCGCAACTGCCTGCGCATGCGCCCCGACCGCATCGTGGTGGGTGAGTGCCGCGGCGCCGAGGCGCTGGACATGCTGCAGGCCATGAACACCGGCCACGAGGGTTCGTTGACCACGGCGCATGCCAACTCGCCGCGCGACATGCTCTCGCGCCTGGAGGTCATGGTGCTCATGGCCGGCATGGACCTGCCTACCCAGGCCATCCGCGAGCAGATCGCCTCGGCCATCAACATCGTCGTGCAGCAGAGCCGCTTCCCGGACGGCAGCCGCAAGATCACCCACATCAGCGAGATAACCGGCATGGAAGGCGGCGTCATCCAGATGCAGGATATTTTCCTCTTCAAGCAGACCGGCTACGATGAGCAGGGCAGGGTGACGGGCAATTTCATCGCCACCGGACAGGTGCCCGAGTTCTACGAGCACCTGCGCGCGCGTGGACTGGAAGTGGACATGAGCCTGTTCAACTAGGTAAAACAGTAAATGATGGAAACAGTCTATTACTACGGCGCCGTTGTCACCGTGTCACTGGCGGCGGGGATCTTCGCCTGGCTGGGGCTGCGCGCCCTGGGGCGTTTCTGGAACGAGTACCGCAATACCTTCGCCGAGAGCACCACCGCCAACATGACCGACATGTTCATGGTGGTCGATCCCCAGCGCCTGTTCGTGGTGTATGTCTCCGGCATGGTGGTGGTGCCGGCCATCGTCTGGCTGGTGGCGGGGGACTGGATCAGTACCCTTGCCGCGCTGGCGCTGATGGCCTTCCTGCCATGGATGATCTATCGGCTGCTGCGCCAGCAACGCCTGAAGAAGTTCGAGTCCCAGTTGCCCGACGCCTTCATGATGATCTCGGGCAGCCTGCAGGCCGGCGCATCTCTGGCCATGGCGCTGGAGGGGCTGGTGAAGGAACAGCCCGCGCCGCTCAGCCAGGAATTCGAACTGCTGGTACGCCAGTTGCGCATCGGCGTGGACCTGGAAACCGGCCTCACCAACATGGAGAAGCGCCTGCCCATTTCGGACTTCATCGTCGCCACCTCGGCCATCAAGATCGCGCGCGAAGTGGGCGGCAACCTCATCGAGGTGATGGAGACCCTGGCGGCGACCCTGCGGCGCAAGGCCGCCATGGAGGGCAAGATCGACAGCCTCACCGCCCAGGGGCGCATGCAGGGGCGCGTCATGACCGCCCTGCCCATCCTCATCGCCATCGTCCTTTTCCAGCTCGAGCCCGAGGCCATGGGTAAGCTGTTCACCGAGCCGGTGGGCTGGGCCGTACTGGCGGTGGTCGCGGTGATGGAGTTCATGGGCTTCCTGGTCATCCGCAAGATCACAAGCATCGACGTCTAGACAGGAGAACAGGGACACCATGGATCAGATCCTGCTGTATTCAACCGGGCTCAGCGTCGGCGGCGCCGTCCTGCTGCTGCTGGTGGCCGCCTGGATGTTTCATGCCGCCATCCCGCCGGACAATCGCGAGTACATGGATCCGTTGCCGTTCTGGCTGCGCCTGTGCTGGCCGCTGGTGCGCATCTTCGCCTATTACATCGGCAGCAACCTGCCGCTGGAGTATCTCAACAAGGTGGAGGACCGCCTGCAGAAGACCGGCGTCTCCTACCTCATGACGGCGGAGGAATTCATCGGCGTGCGTATCGTCAGCGCCCTGTTCCAGATGGCCGCGGCGGTGGTGCTGATGGACATGCTCCAGCGCCACGACATTGTCTGGCCCATCGCCGGCCTGATGTTCGGCTTCTTCTTCCCGGAGATCTGGCTCAAGGATACGCGCCAGCGGCGCGAGAAGGAGGTCATCCGCGCCCTGCCGGTATTCCTCGACTTCATTACCATGTCCGTGGAGGCTGGCCTGAACTTTACCGGCGGCCTGCGCCAGGCCATGGAGCGCGGGCCCAAGGGCGCCCTGCACAACGAGTTCGCCATCGTCATGCGCGACATCCGTTCCGGCCTCAGCCGTGCCGATGCCCTGCAACGCATGGCCGATCGCCTCGGCATCAAGGATGTCACCACCTTCGTGCGCGCCGTGGTACAGGCCGAGCGGCTGGGCTCGAGTCTCAAGAAGACGCTGCAGGTGCAGTCGGAACAGCGGCGCAACGAGCGTTTCCAGCGTGCGGAGAAGATGGCCATGGAGGCGCCCATCAAGCTCATCGCGCCGCTCATCATGTTCATCTTTCCGGTGACCTTCATCGTGCTGGGTTTCCCCATCGTGATGAAATTCCTCGGTGAAGGCCTGCTGTGAGGCACGGCGCCGTCAGCATGGACAAGGGGGAGACGCTCATCCCGCGGGCCAGGCGCACCGCCAGCGCCTGGGAACGCATGCGCGGCCTGCTGGGATCCCCGCCGCTGGCCGACGACGAGGCCCTGTGGATCGAACCCTGTCCCTCGGTGCATACGCTGGGAATGCGCTATGCTATCGACGTGGTGTTTCTCGACCGCGAGGACCGCGTCTGCAAGGTGGTGGCGGGCCTGCGGCCGTTTCGTTTCGCCGCCTGCCGCGGCGCGCGCAGTACCCTGGAACTGGGCGCCGGGCGCGCGGGCGCGCTGGGTATCGCGCCGGGCGTGAAGCTCGCCTGGCAGGAAGGAGCATAACTTATGTACCGTTCACTGTTGCTCATCCCCCTGGCCGTGTTGCTGGCGGCCTGCGCCGCTGGCGGCCCCGAGGTCCCCGACACCCTGCAACTGCAACGTGACGCGGCGCGCGCCTACCAGGCGCAGCAATGGAAGCAGGCCGAGGAAGGCTATGCCCGGCTGGTAGTGCTGATGCCCAAGGAACCCATGCTGTGGTTCCGGCTCGGCAACGTCTATGCCCATACCAACCAGCCGGACAAGGCCATCGCCGCCTACCGCGAGGCGGTGATCCGCGACCCGGGCATGAAGAAGGCCTGGCACAACATGAGTGTCATGTCGTTGCGCAAGACGACGCATCTGTTCATCGAGATGATCAAGCACCTGGAACCCGATGATCCCCTCTACGCCAAGTCGGTGGCTACCGCGGAGGCGCTCATCCGGGTCATGAAACAGCGCCAGGAAAGTACCGAGGTCCTGCAGTCCATGGCGCCAACCGTCCCGGAGCCCAGGCCGGAAGCCCCGTCCCATGTGGAAGAAGACCCGGAATAGTTGCCGCGGTCAGAGCATGACCGAGTTCCTGGTGATCGTGCCGCTGCTCATGGTGTTGATCATGGGCGCCCTGCAACTGATCTTCGTGTACCAGGCGAAGACCACGGTCAACTACGCCACGTTCGAGGCGGCGCGCGCGGCCTCGCTGGAACATGCCAGCCTCGCCGCCATGCAGGCCGGTTTCGCGCGCGGCATGGCGCCGTACTTTACCCGCCCCGGCGGCGAGTCGGTATCCAGCACGGCGGATCTGGCGGCGCTGGATGAAAGCGCCGATATTGCGCAGCTGGCCGCCGACGTGGTGCGCGGTCACCAGCGGGCGAAGGACGAGATCGCCGCGGGCTATGTGCGCTTCGAACGCATCAATCCCACCGCACAGGCCTTCAACGACAGCTGGGCCTATGACATCGGCAATGGTGAGCGCGAAATCCCCAACAACCACCTGCTGTTTCGTTCCGCGGTGCCGGGCGGCGCCTCGGGGCTTACCATCCAGGACAACAACCTGCTCAAGATCCGCGTCACCTACTGCATGAAGCTCATCGTGCCCTTCGTCAATCGCTTCTTCGTCGCCTCCGCGCGCACCCTCGGCAGTTTCGACGCCGACGAGGCGCAGTGGCATACGGATCGCGGCAAGGACATCGATTCCAGCTGGGGCAGCTACGAGGCATGGTGCCTGAGCAGTCACGAGCGCAAGCCGGGGGACTATCGCTGGCCGGTGGTGTCTCATGCCGTCATTCGCATGCAGAGCGCGCCGCGCTCCTGCCCCGGCTGCTTCGATCCCTGAGGCAGGTCATGTCCGACGAAATCACAACTGGCGGGGAAGGCACATCGGCCGGCGAAGGCCACCAGCCTTCATTGAAGGCGGCCGTGCGCGCCGAGCAGGTGCGCGTGCTCTACAGCAATCTCTTGCCGGTGCTGGGCGGCAACTTCCTGGTGGCGACACTGCTGGCCGTCGGCCTGCACAAGCACGTGGACCAGACGTTGCTCGCCATCTGGACGATTTCCCTGTATGTGCTCACCACGGCGAGGATCCCCCTGTTCCTGGCCTATCGCCGTCGAAGCCGGGAGAAACAGAGCGAGCCGCGCTGGGCCTACTATTTCGTCCTCTCGTCCTTTCTCTCCGGACTCGTGTGGGGTACCGCGGGCGTGGTGTTCTTCCAGCCCGGCGACTCCTACATGCTGATCCTGGTCACACTGGTCATCATGGGCATGGTGGCGGGTTCCACCTCCTCACTGGCCAGTTATCTGCCCACGCACGTGGCATTCTCCCTGCCCGCCGGCCTGCCGCTGGCGGCCAGTTACCTGTGGGTGGGGGTGGGAGAGCAGACCTTCCTGGTACTGGGGATCCTGTTGCTGTTCTTCATCTTCATGACCCTGCTGTTCTCGGGCGCCTTTCAACGCACCTTCGTCGGGGCGACCAAGTTGCGCCTGGCCAATACCGCTCTGGTGACCAGCCTGATGCGCGAGAAGGAAAAGGCCGAGGAGGCCAGCGCCGCCAAGTCCCGCTTCCTGGCCTCGGCCAGTCACGACCTGCGCCAGCCACTGCATGCGCTGGGCCTGTTCGTCGGCGCCATGGAAGCGCACAGTACCAACACCGAGTTGCACGAACTCATCGGCAAGACGAAGGCCTCGGTGCATGCCCTCGAGGGGCTCATGGACGCCCTGCTGGACATCTCCAAGCTGGATGCCGGCGTGGTCCAGCCGCGCATCGTGGAGACGCCCCTCGGCACGCTGTTCGAAAGTATCCGCAACGAGTTCACGCCGGTGGCCGAGGAAAAGGGCCTGCGCTTTCGCGTGCATGATTGCCGCTTCTGGACCCGCACCGATCCCGCCATGCTGGAGCGCATCCTGCGCAACCTGGTCTCCAACGCCATCCGCTACACCGACAGCGGTTGCGTGCTGGTGGGCTGTCGCGTGCGGGGTGAACAACTGCTGGTGGAAGTGCGTGACAGCGGGAAGGGGATCCCCGCGGAGGCACAGGGCGTGATCTTTCGCGAATTTCGCCAGCTGGACAATCCCGAGCGGGATCGCACCAAGGGCCTGGGCCTGGGGCTGGCCATCGTCGATCGCCTCTCGCGCCTGCTGAAACACCCCGTGCGCCTGTGGTCCGAACCCGGGAAGGGATCCGTCTTCAGCGTCGAGATCCCGCGCCTTGCGCCGCGCGCCATGCCGGCGGAGCCGGAGCCCAGCCCCAGCCTCAATCTGCTCGAGGGCATCCATGTACTCGTCATCGACGACGAGGTGGCCATCCGCGACGGCATGCGCACCCTGCTCGAAGGCTGGGGTTGCCGGGTCACGCTGGCCGAGTCGGGCAGCGATGCCGCCCTCAAGCTGACCCAGATGAACTGGGCGCCCGACGTGATCATCGCGGACTTCCGCCTGCGCGAGGGGGAAACGGGGCTGGAGGCCATCGCAGTGGTACGGGAACTGTACCGTAACGCACAAAGCGACATTGAACTGGAGACCATCCCCGCCATCGTGCTCACCGGCGAGACCGAGCCGGACAAGCTCAAGGCCGTCAAGGCCAGCGGCCTTCCCATCCTGCACAAACCCCTGCGCCCGGCGCGGCTTCGCACCACCCTCAATCGTCTCGTGGCCGTGTGACCTGGGTCGCGTTTCGGCCGCCGTCTTCTGGATACAGTCCAGGGCCACCGGCTAATCCTTTCGCATGATTGGCAAGCCGCGGGGGAGTGTCTAGATTTCCGGTTCAGAGGTGGAAAACAACAAGGACAATCATAACAATGGCCGTGGAAATCGAAGTCCTGACGGACAGGAACCTGATCTATGCGACCATGAGGGGACAGTTCGGGCTCCGGGATGCCCTGCACATGTTCGACAGCTACGTCTCGCACCCGGATTTTCGCCCCGGCATGAACATCCTCGTCGATCTGCGCGAGGCCCACATGGTGCCGAGCCCCGACGACATCCAGAACCTGGCGGTTTACGTGCGCGAGCACCTCGCCCAGCGCGGTACCGACTACAAGGCGGCGCTGGTGGCCGACTCGGGCATCAAGCGCGCCACCGCCGAGGTCTATCAGAACCTGGCGCGCTCCATGCCCATGGACGTGCAGGTCTTCAACGATCTCGACGTCGCCTACGACTGGCTTGCCGACTGACGCCGTCGCTACACGGGCCGGCTTACCATCAACCACACCAGCAGCAGCATGGCGCCGAAGGCCGGCAGGCCGAGCAGGCGCCAGTAGCGCGCGTGTCGCCAGTAGCGGGGCGAGAGCGGACGGCCGTGCAGCGCGGCCGCGGCGGCCTCGTCGCGCATGCGCACCTGCAAGACCAGCACCGGCAGCCAGCAGGCGCCGGCCAGCAGGTAGAGCAGGACGGCGAGCCGTAGCCACCCCTGCGCCCAGTCGTAGCCGCCGGCGGCGACGAGGTAGAAGCCGGTGAGCGGCTGGAGGAGGATGGCCGGCGTGGTGAACCAGGCGTCCGCCCGCACCACGAGGCGGTTGGTGACGGCCATGGCGCTGACATTGCCGCTGCGGTCGCTCATATATTTATAGAATACGCTGCCCAGCCCCAGGCCGAAGAGCACGATGGCGCCGAGGATGTGCAGGGTCTTGATCAGGGCGTACTCGGGCATGGACGCGCTTCGCGGCGGGGCGGCGGGCTAGGACGCGGCCTCGCCGGACTTCTTGCCGCGGCCCAGCAGGTTCTGCAGGCCGGCGCCCAGCTTGAGGATGCGCACGATCACCGGGCGGGGCAGGGTCTTCATCTGGCCGTACCAGTCGGTGAGCATTTCCATGAATTCCAGCGTGTCCTGGATCCGCGTGCGGACCTCCGCATCGATGCTCTGGTCGGACTCCGCCTCCAGCACGCACTCGCGCAGGGTGGTGAGCGTGGGGTCCAGCTCGCGGCGCTTGCGCTCCTCCACCACCGCCATGAAGATGTCCCAGATGTCGCTCAGGGACTCGAAGTGATCGCGGCGATCCCCCAGCACGTGCACCACCCGCACCAGGCCCCATGACTGGAGTTCGCGCAGGCTGGTGCTCACGTTGGAGCGCGCCACGCCGAGGGTCTCGGCGATGGTTTCGGCATTGAGGGGGGCGGGAGAGAGGTAGAGCAGGGCGTGGATCTGCGCCACGGTGCGGTTGACGCCCCAGCGCGTGCCCATCTCGCCCCAGTGGAGGACGAATTTCTCGGTGGTGGGCCCCAGTTTCATTTTTGTTTCTCCTGTTTCTGTATAAACAGAAATTAGTGAAGCGGAGCCGGCTTGTCAAGGACGTCGCGCCCTCAGGGGTTGCCGGGTTTCAGGGCAGGGCGAGGGTGGCGGGATCCTCGCCCGCGGCGCGGGCGCGCTGGCGCAGGAACTTGAGGTTCAGGGCGTTTTCCACGCGGTTGAGCAGATCGGCGGCATGGAAGGGCTTGCTCACGTAATCGTCGGCGCCGGCGGCGTAACAGGCCTCGATGCGCTCGCGGTCCTCCTCGCCGGTGACCAGCACGATGGCGACCTCCTCCGGCGCATGGTGGCGGCGTACCTCCTCGATGATGGCCAGCCCGCTCATGTCCGGCAGGTGGTAGTCCAGGAGGAGGAGATCGCAGGGCCGCTCGGCCAGCGCCGCCAGCGCCGCGGCGCCGTCGGTCACGCTGCGGGCGGTGAAATCGGCGTTCTTCAGGCGGGCGAGCAGCAATTCCACCGTGGTGAGCTGGTCCTCCACCACCAGAATGCGCGCCTCCCGCAGCCGCCGGGCCGGGATGGCGCCCGCCGCGGAGTTCTCCAGCGCCCGCAGGGTGCACAGGCGCCGCACGCGGTTGAGGAGTTCCGGCGTGCCGGCGGACTTGACCAGGTAGTCGTTGGCCCCGCCGTGCAGGCTGCGGGTCACGCTGTCGCGGTCCCGGGCGGCGGTGAGAACGATGATCTTGCTGTCGATGCGCGCCTGCCGCTGCTGCACCCATTCGAGGACCTCGTAGCCGGACATGCGGGGCATGTTGAGATCCAGCAGTATCAGGTCGAACAGCTCCACTTCCATGAGCTCGCAGGCCCGCAGGCCGTTCTCGGCCACGGTGACGTGGTAGCCCTCGCGCTCGAGGCGGCGCATGGCCACCTCGCGGCTGAGCGGCTCGTCATCGACGATCAATACGGAATACACCTGCGCTGGTCTCCACCCGGTTCGCGGCCCCTGGCCTGTCGGTGTGCGCTGGCCCGTTCGGGGGGAAAACGGGCGGGGCCACCTGTTATAGCGGCGCGGCGGCGGGAATTTTTAGGGCGCGGCCCCCGTCCCGCGGCGGCGGGGCCATCTTGCGCCTCCGAGGGAGAAAGGGCAGGATAGGGACCAAACAAACAGGGGTGGCATGCGGCATTCGCCGTCTTGCCGGGGTCCGGGTGACCACCCAGGGAGGGACTGACATGAACCACCGTTTGCTGGCTTTTCTGCTGTGCTTCATCCTCGCGCCGCTGGCCGGCGCGGCGGGCTTCGAGCGCGTCGTGGTCTTCGGCGACAGCCTCTCGGACGAGGGCAACCTCGCCTCCATCGTCGGCGACTTCCCCCAGCCGCCTTTCTATAACAACCGTGTCAGCAACGGCCCGGTGGCGGTGGAGATCATGGCGGCGGAGCTGGGCATCACCCTGCGGCCCTCCCTGCATCTCGTCGGCCCCGCCCGCGGCACCAACTATGCCGTCGCCGCCGCCCGCGCACGGGGCGGCGCGCTCATCGATCTCGCCTACCAGGTGGAGCTGTTTCTCGCCAACCACGGCGGCGTGGCCCCCGCCGGGGATCTCTACGTGGTCTTCATCGGCGGCAACGACGTGCGCGACGCGCGTGACCCGCGCTTCGACGGCGAGGCCATCGTGCAACAGGCGGCCGAGGCCGTCGGCATGCAGATCCGCCGCCTCGCCATGGCCGGCGCGCGGCACTTCCTGGTGGCCAACGCGCCGGACGTGGGCAGCATCCCCGAGACCCGCCTGATCGCCGCGCAGATCGGCGATCCCGAGTTCGCCGCGCGCGCCACCTATTTCGCCATGCGTTTCAACGATGAACTCAAGGCACAGCTGCATGGCCTGGAAGAGGCCTGGGACATCGAGGCCGAGCACTTCAATACCTTCAAGCGCCTGGCGAAGATCATTCGCAAGGCGGAAAAGCTGGGCTTCACCAACACCACCGATGCCTGTTTCTTCACCGCGACACTGACCCCCAACCCGGCCTGCGACTTCGATAGCTACATCTTCTTCGACGAGATCCATCCCACCGCCCGGGTACATGCCCTCATCGGCCGGGCCATGGCGGAGGCGGTGCGCGAGGAATTTCTCGAAGAGGACGAAGCGCACGAAGACGAGGAGTGACGGAACGCAGGATGATGGAGGCGCAGTCGTTGTAATGGAGAGGCACAAGGCCCTGTCGATACGGGAGCAGGAGGTCGGCATCCGGGGAGGCCAGATTGACCCGCTGGAACCGCAACTGGACGAGGCCCCTGCCTGATCATGAGCATGGTTCCCGTGTTACGCACCCTGATGAGCCAGGTAAACCGGATCGCCCGCCCCGGTGATGCCGCACGCTTCTGGCTGGCGCAGATCTTTCTTATCGCCTCCACCATCATCGGCGTCTATCTCGCCGCCCAGGTGGGTTTCGAGAAGGCGCTGGAATTCGACGCCCTGCGCGAGCAGCGCACCGCCTACTTCATGCTGGGCGCCCTGCGGAGCGAGGTCAGCGACAACCTCGGCAAGATCGACAGCTTGCTGGAGAAATTTGCCGGGCGTATCGACCTTCGCCTGCTGGAGCGGGAAACCGAGATGCAGACCTTCGTGTGGCGCAGCATGCAGGAATCCACCGAGACCTTCCAGGTCCCCGACCGGATCATTACCGGCGTGCGGCGCTACTACGCCGCCGTGACGCGCCAGACCGCCGAGATGCGCATGCAGCGGATCAGCAACCGCGTATTCATCAAGCGCCTGCGCGCCGCCGCTGACACCGTGCGCCGTGAAGTCCTCCCTGCCATCGACGCGGAACGCGCGCGCCTGCGCGCCTATCTCATCCCGCGCGGGGTCTCACTTGACTGAGGCCACGGCACGGCCACCGGCACCGCCCCTCGTGGCCCACCGCGGCTATCGCGCCCGTTACCCGGAAAATACACTCATCGCCTACGAGGCGGCGGTGGAAGTGGGCGCGCGCTTCGTCGAACTCGACGTGCAACTCAGCCGCGACGAGGTGCCCGTGCTCTACCACGATCGCAGTCTCCTGCGCGTCAGCGGCCAGCCGGGCGCCATTCACCAGTACACCTGGGAAGAACTGTCGGCCTTCCGCGCCTTCGAGTTCGAGCGCTTTGGCTACCGTTTCGCGCAGAATCCCATTTGTTCGCTGGCGCGCTTCGTGGAATTCCTTGCCGCCCACCCCCATGTCACCGCCTTCGTGGAACTCAAGCGCGTCATGGTGGAACGCTTCGGCGCCGACCGGGCGGCGGCGAAGGTCCTCGCGGCCATTCGCCCCGTGGCGGAACAGTGCGTGGTCATCTCCTACGATCTCGATGCCCTGCTGGCGGTGCGCGAACGCGGCTGGGAACGCATCGGCGCGGTGGTCGATCGCTGGCGCGAGCGTCGCCATGCGCGCATTCGTACCCTGCGCCCCGAGTACCTGTTCTGTGACCAACAGAGCCTGCCGTGTTGCGGACGCCTGCGATTCGACCATGGCCAACTGGCGGTATTCGAGACCAGCGATCCGCATCGTGCTTGCGAGTTGTTGCGACGCGGCGTCGCACTGGTGGAGACCGACGACATCGGCGCCATGATGCGTACGGTGCCCGCGCTGGCCGAGAGCAGGCCATGAACACGCCGGACTACGACCTCATCGTCATCGGCGCGGGCATCCAGGGCGCGGGCGTGGCGCAGGCGGCGGCCGCCGCCGGATACCGCACCCTCATCCTCGAGCAGACGGCCATCGCTGCCGGCACCTCCAGCCGTTCCTCGAAGCTGATCCACGGCGGTCTGCGCTACCTGGAGTCCCTGCAGTTGGGGCTGGTGCGCAAGTCCCTGCGCGAGCGTGACATCCTGCTGGACATCGCCCCGGCGCTGGTGGAACTGGTGCCCTTCTACATCCCCGTTTACCGGGAAACCACCCGCCGCCCCTGGCAGTTGCGCATCGGCCTGTCACTGTATGCCCTGCTCGGCGGTCTGCAACGGCGCGATCGCTTTCATGTCCTGAGCCGTGCGGAGCGCGAGGCCCTGCCGGCGATCAGGAAAGACGGGCTTACCACCGTGTTTCGGTATTACGACGCCCGCACCGACGACGCGGCCCTGACCCGCGCGGTGGCGGCCTCGGCGGTGGCCCTGGGCGCGGAACTGCGTTGTCCGGCGGCGTTTCGTCGCGCCAAGGTATCCGAAGAAGGCGTCATCCTGGAGTACGAGGAAAGCGGCGAGTCCAGGGCGGTCAGCGGCCACGCCCTGGTCAACGCCGCCGGCCCGTGGGTCAACGCGGTGCTGGAACAGATCCGGCCCCACGTCGCGCCCCGGGCGGTGGATCTCGTACAGGGTGCCCACCTCGTCCTCGACGCCCCCGCGCCCCGGGGCGTGTTCTATGTCGAGGCCCCGCAGGACCGCCGCGCCGTGTTCGTCATGCCCTGGCAGGGGAAGACGCTCATCGGCACCACCGAGACCGTCTTTGAAGGCGACCCGGCAAAAGTCGCACCCACCCAGGCAGAGCGCGACTACCTGCTGGAGATCTGGCGTCACTACTTTCCCGCAAGCAAGGACACCGTCATCGACAGCTTCGCCGGCCTGCGCGTCCTGCCGCGCAGCGAAAAATCCGTATTCCACCGCCCACGCGACACGGTATTTCACACCAGCCATCACGGAAACCGCGTGCTGAGCCTCTACGGCGGCAAGCTCACCGGCTATCGCGCCACCGCGGAAGAAGCGCTCGCTTACCTGAAAGGCGTACTCCCCCCCGCCACGCCCCGCGCCGACACGCGTACCCTGCGCCTGGAACCGGTGGAGACATCCTGAGCTTGTTATACGGAACTGGCCGCATAACAACGTGGTGGAAATGCGCGAAAAAGCGGACTATATATTTAATTTCAGGGGTTTGGAACAAGTTTCCAAAGAGGGAATGAAGAGTGTTATACGGAACGGTCCGCGATATAACACGGACCGTTCCGTTCAATAAACTGTTA
>JALTLF010000125.1 GCA_027005735.1 Chromatiales bacterium
GACGAGGGACCGAAAGTCCGGTGGACTTTCGCAGCCCGAGGAACGCCGGGCAGGGATGCCCGGCTGGATCGATCCTGCATGGACGCATGCGAGAACCGAAATCACGGTGTTTGGTCGGGGCGAGAGGGTGACGAGGGACCGAAAGTCCGGTGGACTTTCGCAGCGCGAGGAACGCCGGGCAGGGATGCCCGGCTGGATCGATCCTGCATGGACGCATGCGAGAACCGAAATCACGGTGTTTGGTCGGGGCGAGAGGATTTGAACCTCCGACCCCTGCCTCCCGAAGACAGTGCTCTACCAGGCTGAGCTACGCCCCGATTTCAAGGCCGCACAAGCGGCGCTGGCGGCGTTGGAAAGCCGCCCAAAAATACTCATTTACGGCGAGTAAACTCCGTTTTTTGCGCGACTTTCCGCCTTGCCATCATCCCCTTGTGCGGCCTTGAAACTGCACAAGCGGCGCTGGCGGCGTTGGAAAGCCGCCCAAAAATACTCATTTACGGCGAGTAAACTCCGTTTTTTGCGCGACTTTCCGCCTTGCCATCATCCCCTTGTGCGGCCTTGAAACTGCACAAGCGGCACCAGTATTTTTTGCGGCGATCTGCCACGAACAGGCAGGAATGTGTCGCTAATACGCGCGATTGACCGCGAAGTCGGCCAGTGCCAGCAGGGCATCCTTGTACTCGGATGCGGGAATCCCCGCCAGCGCGGACTTGGCCCGATCGGCCTCCTCCCGCGCGAAGCGCGCAGTGTAGTCGATGGCTCCGGTGGATTCAATGGCGGCCTTGACCTCCTCGATGAGGTCAAGGCCGCCTTCCTCGATGGCGCGGCGCACCAGCGCCGCCTGTTCCGGGCTGCCGTGCTGGATGGTGTAGATCAGCGGCAGGGTGGGCTTGCCCTCGGCGAGGTCGTCGCCGATGTTCTTGCCGATGTCGGCGCTGGAGTCGCCGTAGTCGAGCACGTCGTCGATGAGCTGGAAGGCCGAGCCGAGGTGCATGCCGTAGCTGGCCATGGCCTCCTCCACATCGTGGTCCTGCGCCGCGAGCACTGCCGCAAGGCGGCCGGCGGACTCGAACAGCTTGGCGGTCTTGCCGCGGATCACGTCCATGTAGCGCTCCTCGCTGGTGTTCGGGTCGTGGACGTTGAGGAGCTGGCGTACCTCGCCCTCGGCGATGGTATTGGTGGCCTCGGCGAGGATCTCCATGACGCGCATGGAGCCCACCGAGACCATCATCTGGAAGGCGCGCGAGTAGAGGAAGTCGCCCACCAGCACGCTGGCCTCGTTGCCCCACAGCTCGTTGGCGGTCTCCTGGCCGCGGCGCAGTTCCGAGGCGTCCACGACATCGTCGTGGAGCAGGGTGGCCGTATGGATGAATTCAATAATTGCCGCAATATCAATATGTTGCCGGCCGCCATAGCCCAGTGCCCCGGCGCAGAGCAGGTGCAGCACCGGGCGCAGGCGCTTGCCGCCGCTGTTGACGATGTAGTGCCCGATCTGGTTGATGAGCACCACCTCGGAATGCAGGCGCGCTCGGATACAGGCGTTGACGTCCTGCATGTCCTGTTCGATCAGGGCATAAATATTGTCAATGTCCATAAGCACTTAGCGCAGCCGATGGCCGGGGTTTCAAAGGTCTGGCATGTTAGGCGCGCGGTGGGTGGGCGTCAAGGCGAGCCGGCCCGCCCGGCGGCGCCATATTGTCCCTAAGTGATTGAATTTTTGGCGTCTTCCGCGTTGACGCGGCGCGGGCGGGGGAGTAGAATTTGCGCCCTTTCAGGCTTCAGTTATTTCCGCCGCCGCGCGCGGGGCGGGGATAAAACAGACGGAGAATCAGTCATGTACGCGGTAGTTGAGACCGGTGGCAAACAGTACCGGGTAAGCGAGGGCGAGCGCATCCGGGTCGAGAAGATCGACGCGGAAGAGGGCGCCACGGTGGACCTGGACAAGGTCCTGATGATCGCCGACGGTGACAAGATCACCATCGGCACGCCGCTGGTGGCGGGCGCGAAGGTCAGCGCCACGGTCAGGGCCCAGGGCAAGGGCAAGAAGGTCACCATCATCAAGTTCCGCCGTCGCAAGCACCACGAGAAGCAGCAGGGCCACCGCCAGCTGTACACGGAACTGGAGATCACCGGCATCAAGGCCGGCTAAGGCAGCAACCAGAGTATTGAGCGGAGTAATACGAGATGGCGCATAAAAAAGCAGGCGGCAGCACGCGCAACGGCCGCGATTCGGAATCCAAACGCCTGGGCGTGAAGCGCTTCGGCGGCGAGCAGGTCACCGCGGGCAACATCATCGTTCGCCAGCGTGGCACCCACTTCCACGCCGGCACCAACGTCGGCCTCGGCCGCGATCACACCCTGTTTGCCACCGCGGACGGCAAGGTGGTGTTCGAGACGAAGGGACCAAGAAAGCGCAAGTTTGTCAGCGTGGTGACGGCCTAGCACGCGCCGCCTTCAGGCACGGCTCGCAACCCCGTCCCTCGCGACGGGGTTTTTCGTTTCTGGCAAGGTGAAAGCGCGGTACCAGGCAGGCGCGGGGCGTGTTTTCGATACGCTTGCGCTACAGTGATAGACACAGTCAGGAGAATGGTGCCGGCCACGGCGGCCGCACCGGGTACGGGAAAATGAAGTTTGTCGATGAAGCCATCATACGCGTGGAAGCCGGTAACGGTGGCAACGGCTGCGTGAGTTTCCGCCGCGAGAAGTTCATCCCGCGCGGCGGGCCGGATGGCGGCGACGGTGGCGATGGCGGCTCGGTGTACCTCGTCGGCGACGTCAACATCAACACCCTCGCCGACTTTCGCTTTACGCGCCGCTTCCGTGCCGAGCATGGCCAGCCGGGACAGGGGCGCAACTGCACGGGCAAGAGCGGCAGTGACATCTACATCAAGGTGCCGCTGGGCACGCTGGTCATGGACGCCGACACCGAGGAGGTTCTCGGCGACGTGGTGGAAGAAGGCCAGGTCCTCAAGGTGGCGCAGGGCGGTTTCCACGGCATCGGCAACACGCGCTTCAAGAGTTCCACCAATCGCGCGCCGCGCCAGTCCACGCCGGGCACGCCCGGCGAGCACCGTCGCCTGAAACTGGAGCTCAAGGTGCTCGCCGACGTCGGCCTGCTGGGTCTGCCCAATGCCGGCAAGTCCACCTTCATTCGTGCCGTCTCGGCGGCCAGACCGCGCGTGGCCGACTATCCCTTCACCACCCTGCACCCCAACCTCGGCGTGGTGGGTATCGAGGCCCATCGCAGTTTTGTCGTCGCCGACATCCCCGGTATCATCGAAGGGGCGGCCGAGGGCGCGGGACTGGGGATCCAGTTCCTCAAGCATGTCTCGCGCACGCGCCTGCTGTTGCATCTGGTGGACGTCATGCCACCCGACGGCAGCGACCCGGTGGAGGCGGTCAATACCATCGCCCGGGAACTGGAGAACTTCAGCCCCGAGCTGGGGGCACAGGAACGCTGGCTGGCATTGAACAAGCTCGATCTCGTGCCGGAAGCGGAACGCGATGCCCGCTGCGAGGACATTGTTGCGCGCCTCGGCTGGCAGGGACCGGTGTACCGGATTTCCGCCATCAACAGGCAGGGCACGCGGGAGCTGTGCTTCGATATCATGGACTACCTCGAGGCCCGCGCCGCCGAGGAACAGGCGGCGGCCGAGCAGTCGCCGCAAGGCGAGGCGGCAGCGGAAACCGACGAGAACACCTGAGGCCGCTCAGGGCCGAGGCCACGGGCAGAAACCCACGGACAGCAACATGGACAAGCGTAAACAGGCCGGACAATCCCGCCGCTGGGTGATCAAGATCGGCAGCGCCCTGCTCACCGACGATGGCGTGGGCCTGCATCGTGCGCGCATCGAAGGCTGGGTGGCGCAGATGGCTGCCCTGCGCCGCGAGGGCGTGGAAGTGGTGCTGGTATCTTCCGGCGCCGTGGCCGCCGGCATGCCGCGCCTGGGCATGCGGGAACGTCCCCATGCCCTGCACGAACTGCAGGCGGTGGCGGCCGTGGGCCAGATGAGCCTCATCCAGACCTGGGAGTCGGCCTTTTCGCGTTTCGACCTGCACACCGCCCAGGTGCTGCTCACCCATGATGATCTCTCCAGCCGCCAGCGTTACCTCAACGCGCGCAGCAGCCTGCGCACCCTGCTCGACTATGGCGTGGTGCCAGTGGTCAATGAAAACGACACCGTGGTCACCGAGGAGATCCGCTTCGGTGACAACGACACCCTCGCCGCGCTGGTGACCAACCTGGTGGAGGCGGAGCTGCTGGTGGTGCTCACCGACCAGGACGGCCTGTTCGACGGCGATCCCCGCCGTAACGCGAACGCGAAACTTATCCGCGAGGCCCAGGCCAACGATGCCGGCCTCGATGCCATGGTCGGTGGTGGCGGCGAGCTGGGGCGCGGCGGCATGGTGACCAAGCTGCGTGCCGCACGCCTCGCCGCGCGCTCGGGCGCCAATACCATCATTGCCGGGGGCATGCACGATGACGTGCTGGGCTGCATCCGGCGCGGCGACGAGGTGGGCACCCTGCTGGTGGCCGACACGGTACCGCTGTCGGCGCGCAAGCAGTGGCTGGCCGGTCACCTCCAGTTACGCGGCAGACTCGTCATCGATGCCGGCGCCGCCGAGGTCCTGCGCCGTGACGGACGCAGCCTGCTCGCCGTCGGCGTGCGCGGGGTGGAAGGGGAGTTTCACCGTGGCGACGTGGTGGCCTGCGTGGACGAAGCCGGCCGCGAGATCGCACGTGGCCTGGTGAACTACAACCACGACGAAGTGGCGCGCATCCAGGGTCAACCGAGCGAGAAGATCGAGTCCATCCTCGGCTACATCGACGAACCGGAACTCATCCACCGCGACAACCTGGTGCTGGTGTAGAACGGAGGAGGCAAAACCCGGTTAACCACGGAGGGCACGGAGAACACTGAGAAAAATGACGTCATTCCGCACGGAGCCATGCACTGCATGGCGAAGAGCCGGAATCCAGTGGAAAAACCTCTGGACCCCGCATCAAGTGCGGGGTGACGGTTGCCCCACGAGTGTGGGGATGCTCAACACTCGAAAGGCTGGCTCTACGCAACCAGTCATTCCCGGGAGTTTCTTTCGCACGGAGAAAATGAACAACTTTGTTTTTCTTTCTCTGTGTGCTCCGTGTGCTCTGTGGTGAATGACGGATATCGGGCACAAAAAAACCGG